>JAFTHJ010000129.1 GCA_017457465.1 Clostridia bacterium
GACATATTGTATAACGCGGGAGCCTTGCCCACAATAAACTCCGCCGCTTTCAGGGCGCCGTTTGCGAATATCTCTCGAGAGGTAGCGCTGTGAGAAAGTGTCACTATCTCATTATTACCAGCGAAAATGACCTCATGCTCACCCACGATAGTACCGCCTCTGACGGCGTGAATACCTATCTCGGAGCTGCGTCTCTTCGCTCTTACGTTATGTCTGTCGTAAACGAACTCGGTCTCCTCTCTCTCCTCGCCGAGAGCCTCGGCAATCATCAGAGCGGTTCCGCTCGGAGCGTCAAGCTTCTGGTTGTGGTGCTTCTCGATTATCTCCACATCAAAATCCGCGCCGAGCGTCCTTGCCGCGCGGCGGCTCATCTCGATAATCAGATTTATTCCTATCGACATATTGCGCGAAAAGAATACGGGAACGGCTTTTGCCGTCTCGAGCATAAGAGCGGTCTCCTCCTCCGAGTGTCCCGTTGTGGCAACAACGATAGGAGTATTCGTCCGTGTGGCGTATTCGGTAAGTGCGGGAAGCGCGCTGTGGTGAGAAAAGTCGATTATCACGTCTGCCCTGTCGGGAAACTCGGATATCGAGTGATATACGGGGAATGGGCAGGTAGCTCCGAGCGAATCGGCGTTTATATCAACACCCGCAACCACTCGGA
Source organism: Clostridia bacterium (assembly GCA_017457465.1). Taxonomy (GTDB): domain Bacteria; phylum Bacillota; class Clostridia; order Oscillospirales; family CAG-272; genus HGM12713. The sequence goes on from JAFTHJ010000129.1 coordinate 665, forward strand.
AACTGCTTCCGTTATGTATTGCCTCGGTAACAGCGCGTCCCATTCGTCCGCCGCAACCGCAGAGAATAACCTTTATCATATTTCAAAGTCCTTTTTAATAAATTTATCAAAGAATTCCGTGCGCTTGCATAGCATCGATAAGCTTCTGCTTATTCGCGTCCTCCATCTCGCACAAAGGAAGTCTCATTTCGATATCACACATACCAAGCTCTGCCATAGCCGTCTTTACGGGAACAGGGTTGACCTCACAGAAGAGCGCGTTGATAAGCTTCAGATATTCAAGCTGCATCTTTGCCGCCTCTGGGTATTTGCTGCCCAGACAAAGCTCACAGATATCATGTGTCTCCTTTGGAAGAATATTCGAGAGAACAGAGATAACACCCTTTCCGCCAAGCGACATAATCGGCACTATCTGGTCATCGTTACCCGAATAAATATCGTAATAATCTCCACACTCCGCGATAAGCTCGGCTATAGCGCTCATATTGCCCGAAGCCTCCTTGACCGCGACTATTCTCTCGTGCTTCGCAAGTTCACGGTATACAGGCAAAGAAATATTGCAACCTGTTCTTGAGGGAACGTTATAGAGAATTATCGGCTTATTGGTCTTATCTGCCGTCTCAAGGAAATTCTTGATAAGTCCCTTGGGGGTAGCCTTGTTATAATAGGGTGTAACGAGCAGAAGCGCGTCAGCTCCTACCTCACAGGCATACTGCGAAAGCTCGATTCCGTAAGCGGTGTCGTTAGAGCCTGTTCCCGCGATAACGGGCACTCTACCCTCAACCTTCTCGACCACATACTTTATGCACTCGCAATGCTCCTCGTGAGTAAGCGTTGCCGCCTCTCCCGTGGTTCCCGCTACAACGATACCGTCGATACCTCCCGCAATCTGCGCCTCTATTATCTTGCCGAAGCTCTCATAGTCAATGGCTCCGTTCTTAAAGGGAGTTATAACGGCTGTTGCCGCTCCCGTGAAAATTGATTTTTTGAGTTTGCTCATAATATAAGCTCCTTTCAATACTGTAAAAAATCGTTGGATAATGATAAAAAAACAAAAAACCGGTTGAAAACCGGCTGCAATTGTAATATAATATAAGCATATGTATACTATATTCAACAATAACAGACAGCTCTCCATCGTTTGATGACAATCCGTCAGCTTTTAACCGAGCGGACCAGCCCCTGCCGCACCCGTTGCGGCATGACTTCGGCGTCGTACACTCACAGTCGGCCTCAAACGGATACGGGCCCTTAACCGACGGCAGTTGCATAACGCACCTCTGTCAATATTATATTATCTTCTTGAATATAATAACATACCTTATCAAATATGTCAAGCATATAATTACAATTTTTTTGAGTTTAGGAGATTTTTTAAGTGATAATCAGAAACGAAAGAGCCCACACCGACCTTCTCACCTCGGATTTTTATTACGACCTCCCCGAGGAGCTTATAGCGCAGCATCCCTCCGAGGTCAGAGACGCCTCAAGACTGATGGTACTGAACCGAGAAAAAAACACGGTGGAGCACAAAATATTCAGAGATATAATTGACTATCTTCATACAGGCGATGTGCTCGTCATCAACGATTCCAAGGTAATCCCCGCAAGGCTTTACGGTCACGTTGAGGGCAGAGAGGATGCGTCCATAGAGCTGCTTCTCCTCAAGCACACCGAGCTTGATTCGTGGGAAACACTTGTAAAACCGGGTAAGAGGGCAAAAATAGGCTCAAGGCTGGTTTTCGGCGGCGGAATACTTACGGGTGAGATAGTCGACATAGTCGAGGAAGGCAACCGTATAATAAAATTTGAATACGACAAAAGCTCGGGAGAGAACATATACGCAATCCTTCACAAGATAGGTCTTATGCCCCTTCCACCCTATATCACCGAGCGACTTGAGGACAAATCGAGATACCAGACGGTATACGCAAACAAGGAAGGCTCGGCGGCAGCGCCCACGGCGGGGCTTCATTTCACCGACGAGCTTCTCGAAAAGATACGCGACAAGGGCGTGGGGATAGCGAGAGTTATGCTCCATGTCGGACTCGGAACATTCCGCCCTGTCAAAGCCGACAGAATAGACGACCACGTTATGCACACCGAATTTTTCTCTGTCTCCGAGGAAAGCGCGAATCTGATAAACTCCGCAAGAGCGGCGGGCGGACGGATAATCTGCGTGGGAACGACCTCCTGCCGTACGCTTGAGAGCGCCTCTGACGAGAACGGAACAGTTCACGCGATGTCTGCCGACACAGGCATATTTATCTACCCCGGTTACAAATTCAAGGCAGTCGATGCCCTGATAACCAACTTTCACTTGCCCGAAAGTACGCTCCTTATGCTGGTCTCCGCCTTCTACGACAAGGAACACATAATGAATGCATACAAGACCGCGGTTGAGGAAAAATATCGCTTTTTCTCCTTTGGAGACGCGATGTTCATTCAATAATTCCTTATTGAATGAGCAAGGTAATGGGTAATGAAGATTTTCGCCTATGGCGAAAATCAAAAAGAAGGAAATACGCAAAGCGTATTTCCTTCTTTGTTTTATCTAACTTACTGTGCCGCGTCAACTATTGCGGTAAACTTCTTTGCAACGAGCGATGCGCCGCCGATAAGTCCGCCGTCAACATTGGGCTTTGCGAGAAGCTCGGATGCGTTGCCGTCATTCATAGAACCTCCTTACTGAATAGTATCGGTCTCGGCAACATCCGCACAGTAAATCTCGGCGAGAACTTTACGGATTGCTCCGCAGGTCTCCTCTGCCTGTTCGGGAGTTGCGGGAAGTCCAGTGCCTATTGCCCAGACAGGCTCATAGGCGATAATAACATTCTTGAGCGCCTCTGCGTCAACACCCGCAAGGTCGAGCTTTGTCTGCATAGAAACGACCTCGTTGGTAATTCCCGCAAGTCTCTGCTCCTTAACCTCGCCAAGGCAAAGGATAACCTTCATTCCGGCTGCAAGAGCTGCCTTTGTGCGGAGGTTAACTGTCTCATCTGTCTCACCGAAGTACTGTCTTCTCTCGCTGTGACCGATAATAACGTACTCAACGCCGATAGCCTTGAGCATCTTTGCGGAAACCTCGCCTGTGTATGCGCCCTTTTCCTCAAAGTGAACGTTCTCGGCACCAATCTTTATGTTGGAGCCTTCAGCCGCCTTCATTGCGGCGGAAATGGTTACGTAAGGAGCGCAGAAAATTATATCGCACTTGTCCTTTCCCTCAACCATGGGCTTGATTTCATTGATAAAAGCAGTTGCCTCGTCGGGAGTGAAGTTCATCTTCCAGTTACTGGCAATCACTGTTCTTCTCTTTGCAGGATTCATTTTAATGTCCTCTCTTTATTTTTATTTTAATTTCAATTTTAAACTGCGCCGCCTCCAATGGCGGCGCAGTAATTTGTTCTGTTTAATTACTTGTCAAGCAGACAGGAGATACCGGGAAGGTCCTTACCCTCGAGGAACTCGAGAGAAGCTCCGCCACCTGTGGAGATGTGTGTCATCTTGTCAGCAAAGCCAAGCTTTTCAACTGCAGCCGCGGAATCACCGCCGCCGATGATAGAGATTGCTCCGCTCTCTGCGACTGCTGCCGCAACAGCTTCAGTTCCTGCCGCAAAGTTCTTCCACTCGGAAACACCCATCGGGCCGTTCCAAACAACAGTTCCCGCGCCCTTGATAGCGTTTGCGAAAATCTCGCGTGTCTTGGGACCGATATCAAGTCCCATCCAGCCTGCGGGAATATCGTCGGAGTTAACGAGCTTATGCTCTGCGTTCTCGTCATACTCTGTTGCAACTATGTTATCAACAGGAATCATAAAGTTAACGCCTTTAGCCTTTGCTTTTGCGACCATTTCGTTAGCAAGGTCAAGCTTGTCTTCCTCGCAAAGAGAGGTTCCGACATCGTGGCCCTGTGCCTTGAAGAATGTGTACGCCATTCCTCCGCCGATGATAAGGGTATCAACCTTCTCAATGAGGTTGTTGATAACGCCGATCTTATCCGAAACCTTTGCTCCGCCGAGAATAGCGACGAAGGGACGAGCGGGATCAGCGAGAGCCTTACCCATAACAGAGATTTCCTTCTGAATGAGGTATCCGCAAACTGCGGGGAGATATGCCGCAACACCAGCGGTAGATGCGTGAGCGCGGTGAGCGGAACCGAATGCGTCGTTTACATAAACATCCGCATAGTCAGCAAGTTCCTTTGCGAAGTCTGCACCGTTCTTTGTTTCTCTTGCGTCAAAACGAACGTTCTCTATGAGAACTGCCTTACCAGCCTCGAGAGCCGCAACTTTAGCCTTGGCATCGGGGCCGATGATATCCTCGGCAAAGGTTACCTTGTCGCCGAGAAGCTCGTTAAGTCTTACAGCAACGGGCTTAAGTGTGAACTTCTTCTTGTCGCCCAGAGCCTTCTCGAGAAGCTCTGCCTTTGCTGCTGCCTGTTCCTCTGCGGGAAGAGCCTCAACCTTCTGCTTCTCCTTCTTGGTCAGACCAAAGCCCTCTGTGAAAATGCTGTGGGGTTTGCCCATATGAGAGCAAAGAATAACCTTTGCGCCCTTATCGAGCAGGTACTTGATAGTGGGAAGCGCCTCAACTATTCTCTTGTCAGAGGTGATAACGCCATCCTTGAGCGGTACATTGAAGTCGCAACGGACAAGCACTCTCTTACCGGCAACATCAATATCTTCGATTGTTTTCTTGTTATAGGTCATTTTTATATCCACCTTTCAAAAATTTTTCCACCTAATACTATACCACAAACCGTGAAATATATCAAGTATTATTTGTTAAAAAAATATCTTTTTGAAATATTTTTCTTTCAAAACAGGCTTTTTATACTTGTTTCAACTCTCATAGAGTCTTCCCTGATATGAATTACGCGCGTACAGGAGCTTATCTATATCGTTTATGACCGACACCTTGCGGCGGCTCCATTCGGGCGCGAGAAGCTCATCCGCCATTCCGTCCCCCGTGAGTCTTGCCACCACCGTGTCGGGGGGCAGAAGTTCGAGGGCATCAACCACAAGAGATACGTATTCCTCCTTTGAGAGCGGAGTATACTCCCCTCTCTCGTAAATATCCGCCATCACTGTCCCCAAAAGCACGTGGAGCAGATGTATCTTCACCTGCTCGGGGTGAAGTGCCGCCACATCCCTGACCGTCCTCATCATCTCTTCCCTGCTCTCGTCGGGAAGTCCGAAAATGATATGCACACAGATATTTATTTTCTCCGACGCCCGACGAAGCTTCTCAAAGCCTCGGCAAAAATCGGCAAAGCTGTGTCCTCGGTTTATTCGCTCTGCGGTATTATCGTCGGAGGTCTGAAGTCCAAGCTCGACGGTAAGCACTGTTCTTTCGGCAAGGTCGGCAAGATATTCCACCGTCAAATCCTCAAGACAGTCCGCCCTTGTGGCTATATTCAAGCCCACAACGCCCTCAAGCTTGAGCGCTTCCTCGAATTTGCTTTTCAGTATCTCGGTCGGAGCGTATGTATTTGTGTGCGCCTGAAAATACGGAATACAGCGCTCCACGCTCCACTTTGAGGAGAGCTTGGCTCTCGTTATCTCATATTGCTCACGTACCGACCTCTCCGCACTCTCGGCAAAATCTCCGCTCCCTCTCGCGGAGCAGTATATACAACCGCCAACGCCGCATCTGCCGTCAATATTCGGGCAGGTGAATCCCGCGTCTATCGGAATCTTCGCGCACTTTCCGCCAAAGACTCGGCGCAGATAATAGTCGTAGGTATAATATCTTTTGTTTGAATCGGTGAACTCGTAAGGATTTGAATTTCTCTGTGTTGTTCTTTTCATTCCTCAAAGCACCATCCTTTGCTTTTATTTTTATCAGACTTCTGTCAATAAAAAAGAGAGGAAAAAGCTCTGCTTTCCCCTCTCGATATAACTTGATTTCAAAAGCTTCAGGCGAGAAGCTTTTCGACCACCGCAAGCTTCACGCAGACCACAAGAACGTGCATTGCCGCCTCAAGCTGAATATTTGAGGGGAAGGTGGGAGCAATTCTGATATTGCTGTCGTCGGGGTCTATACCGTAAGGATAGGTAGCGCCCACATTCGTAAGCGTAACACCCGCCTCACGGCAAAGCGCGTATGCTCTCTTGGCGCATCCGTCCGCCGTATAAAGGCTGACGAAATATCCGCCGTTCGGCTTGTTCCATCTTGCCGCGCCTGTATCGCCAAGCTCGGAGGAGAGTATGCTCTCAACTATCTCAAACTTCGGACGGATAACAGTAGCCAGAAGCTTCATATGCTCGTGAATATTAGCCGAGCTCTTGAAATATTTAACGTGTCTTATCTGATTTATCTTGTCAAAGCCTATGGTCTGAACTCCCATAATAGGCTTTATCTGTGCCAGATTGCGCTCCGATGCCGCAAAGATTGCTACTCCCGCGCCCGGGAATGATATCTTCGAGGTCGATGCGAAATAGAAAACTCTGTCCTCATTTCCGTGCTTATCGCAGAGCTTGAATATATCCGCGAGAGTATCGCCACCCTCATCGTAAAGCTCGTGAACGGCGTAAGCATTATCCCAGAATATTCTGAAATCGGGAGCCGCGGTCTTCATAGCCGCAAGTCTCTCAACAGTTTCGTCGGAATAGGTAAATCCGTCGGGGTTCGAGTATTTGGGGCAGCACCAGATTCCCTTTATTGAGGAATCAGACGCCACAAGTCTCTCAACCTCGTCCATATCGGGTCCCACAGCGGATATCTTCACGGGAATCATCTCGATTCCGAGAGACTGACATATAGCAAAATGGCGGTCATATCCGGGTGCGGGGCAGATAAACTTTATCTTTCCCTGCGCTCCCCAAGGGTTCTCGCCGCCAACAACACCGTAAAGCATCGCACGGGCGATAGAATCATACATAAGGTTAAGCGAGGAATTTCCACCCACTATCAATTTATTCACAGGTATTCCGAGAAGCTCGGAGAAAAGTCTTTTTGCCTCGGGGATACCGTCAAGAACACCATAATTTCTGCAATCAAAGCCGTTCTCACTCTTGCAATCCTCCGCACTTGAGATGCAGGTAAGCATATCGGTCATAAGGTCAAGCTGCTCACTTCCGGGTTTTCCTCTTGAGAGGTCGAGCGACAGCTCTCTTGACTTAAGCACCTCATACTGCGCGTCAAGCTTCTCCTTTTCTGCCACAAGCTGTTCACGTGACATCTGAAAATAGTTCATCAAAATCCTCCTGATATATATGCAAAAGACGTATTTTTAAGTATAGTTGCACACACTTTGGGTATTATACCATATATTGCCCCAAAAAGCAAGAATTATTTTGAGTTTGTGCAAAATGTTAACATAATATTCATATTCGTGGCTTTAATTCCAAAAATCACGAATAATTTCTGCAAGAGACGCCGCATTTCCTGCATAGTGAGGTGCTTTCCAATGCTCGGGAAAGAGCGTTCTGTATTTTTCCTCGGCATATCTGTCGTCAACGAGGACGACAACCCCTCTGTCCTCCGCGCGTCTTATGACTCGCCCCGCTGCCTGAAGCACATTATTCATACCGTGAAAGGTGTAGGCATAGTCATATCCGCAGCCGTTTAGAAGGTCAAAATAATCCTTTATAATATTTTTTTCGTTTGAAAGTCCAGGCAAACCGACACCGAAAACTATCGCGCCGATAAGTCGGCTTCCCGGCAGGTCAACTCCCTCGGAAAACGAGCCGCCAAGAACACAAAAGCCTATACGAAGCACTCCCCTGTCATCCTTGAAGCTATCGAGAAATTCTTCCTTCTCCTTTTGTGTCATATTGCGAGTCTGAACTATAGTAAGCACATCGGGATATTTTTCACGGAAAGCTGAAGCCACGTCCTCGAGAACCGAGTATGACGGAAAATAAACCATATAATTCCCCGCCTTTGCGCATACCGAAGCCGCTATAGCCGAAACGTAACGAGAGGTATTCTTCTTTCTGTCCTCCTGCCTTACGCTCAAATAATCGGCAACCGCAACACAAAGCTTTTCGCTCTCAAAAGGAGACGGCAAGGAGATGCTTCGAGCCCTCTTTCCGCCGCCGAGGACATCTATGAAGTAGTCCGAGGGGGTGAGTGTCGCTGAAAACAGGATACTGCTGACCGCCTTGTTGTGAATTATATCCATTATGTTTGATGGGTCAAGGCAATATATCTTGACAAGCGTATCTCCGCCCGATATCTCGGTATAGAATAAAAATCTCTCGTCAAAATACTCACTCACCGTAATAAACCGTCGTATCTCCGAGAGCAACGATTCTATAGACTGTCTTATCGGAGCTTCCTCGTTTTTCTTCAGCCAACTCTCAACACCGTGCCTGAACCGCTCAAGCTCGTTCATAAGATTTTCGGGAGTTGACTTGCTCATATAGAAGCCCTGCTCCTCTCCCTCGGCTGTCTTCACGAGATTATCACGGCAAAGCCGCTTGAGCGCTCTCACGGTTAGTATCATCTTTTCAAAAAGTCCGTCTATCTCACTGTCCGCGGGGTCAATATGCGCGTATATGCGCTCAAAAGAGGAGCGTCTCAACTCCGCGGAATACATATCCCTCGCGCGTTCGGCAAGGTTATGAGCCTCATCAAGCAAAAATATATATTTTCCTCTCTCGGCTCCGTCGGCAAAATAGCGTCTGAAATACACGAGCGGGTCAAAAACGTAGTTGTAATCGCAAATTATTATATCGCAATATTCCGAGAGGTCGAGAGATAGCTCATATGGACACACCCTATGCTTCAGAGCCACCTCGCGTATCGCCTGACGTGAAAAGCCGCTCTGCTTTGAGAGAAGCTCAAAGATAGCCCTCTCCGCTCTGTCGTAATATCCCGCCGCGAACTCGCAATCTATCGGGTTGCAAAGGTCTCGCCTCTTGCCCGTAATCGCCGCTCCGCACATACAGACCTGCTCCTTGGCAGTGATAACCACGGTATGCAAGTGCGCTCCGCCCTCAAACGGCTGTCCCGCCGCGCGATATGCCTCTCGGCGTGTGCTGGATTTTGCGGTAAGATAGAATATCTTATCGGCAAGACCTCTGCCAAGCGCCCGTACCGCGGGATAAAGCGAGGATATCGTTTTGCCGGTTCCCGTGGGAGCTGTGGCAAAAAGCCGCTCTCCACCCTTTATTGCGCAATAGCATTCGCGTATCATCATCTCCTGCCCCTCGCGAAGCTCGGAATATGGGAATACGGCTTCTGCCGCCGAGGGCAGGATTTCCTCTGTTCGGTGCTTGAGAAAAGCCGCAGTCGGGCTTATCCTCATAATAAGTCCTGTATACCAGAGTCCCAGCTCGTCGGTATCGTATTCATAATCAAAATATTTCACCTTGCCGTTCTCGGAGTTGACATAGGTTATTCTTCCGTTTATTCTGTCAAGCTCCTCTCTACAGGCGAGGAAATAGGCATAGCATTTCATCTGCGCCACAAATATCTCGCGGGGCGGCGCAAAAAAGTCATACGGCTTTACGCTCTTTATCTCATCGACAGTAAATCTGCCGTCCTTCAGTATCACGCCGTCAGCTCTGCCGCTTACGGTATAGTATATTCCGTCGTAAAGACGGGTGTTTGAAAGCGAAACCTCGGGGGTATATCCACGCTCCTCGGAGGACTGCAGCTTTCTGTGAATATTCTGACCGCGCAGAAGTGACTCGCGGCTCACTCTGTGTCCCGCGTCAAGGTCTCCTCCAGCAAAGGCTCTTGCGCAAAGCTCACCAACCGACAGCTCTACAGAACAGGTATTCGTATTGTATTTCATAATCCTTTCCTCCGCGCAAGATTTGACGAAGCAACAAACTCCGACATTTTATTATAACACCGATACCGCCCTCCGTCAATACTTTTCTACCGTAGCCTGACCGACCTTTACCATAAATTTAGGGGTTACATTTTTCTTCTATCGGGATTATAATTATAATAGAATTCACCTCGGCATCCCTGCCGAAAGGAGGAAATATGGAATTTATACTTATAAGTGACAGTAAAATAAAGGTAATGCTCACGGAGGAGGACCTCAAGGAGTTTGAGATAGAAGCCGACGAGCTTGATTACGCAAACACCGACACCAAAAGAATGTTCTGGGATATACTCAACCGAGCCAAGCACATAACGGGCTTTGATACAGACGGACAAAAGGTTCTCGTTCAGCTCTATCCATCACGCCACGGCGGGTGTGAGATGTTCGTAACGAAAATAGGGGCGCTTCACTCTACGGAGGAGAGCTGCCATATTCACGGTAAGCCCGAGCCGATAATATCAGAAAAAATCACAGTCAAGAGCAAGAGCCGCTCGGCGCTGAAGCCGAAAAAGAGAGTGAGCGTATTCGCCTTTGACACGCTTGAGGAAATGCTCTCTGTCTGCCGCCGACTACGCTCACTCGGGTATTCAAAGGAAAGCTCGGCATACATAGGCGAGAACCGACGCTGTTATCTGCTTCTTGACGGTGTCGATACCACAGGCTACGAGCCGATAGACAAATTTTCCTTTATATACGAATTCGGAGTGGTGGAAAATTCAGACGCAACCGATTTTTTCCTTTTGGAGAGAGGAAAAAGCCTATGCTCCGAAAACGCCGTTGAAATCCTTTCAAAATGTTGAGCTGTTCCTTCTCCGACCGCCTTTGTCAGAGGCATATTCCCGATAAAGCTCTTTGTAGAGCGCCTCTGTACGCGCGGTCATATTTTTAGAATTAAGCTCGTTAAGATAACGCTCGTACGCCGCTTGTGACATCCCTTTATAAAGCTCCTCGTCCTCGGCTATCCGTCTTATTTTATCGGCAAGGTCAAAGAAATCGCCAACGGAATACACAAATCCGTTTTCGCCGTCTCTCACCATATAAGGATTCCCTCCGTATGAGCTCACCACAGCGGGAAGCCCTATACTCATTCCCTCCGAGAGCGCCAGAGAGGAGGTCTCGGTCCCTACCGAGCAATTGACATTCAGATCCATACAGTTAAAATATCGCTCAACCTTATGGCAAAAGCCTGTAAATATCACCTTATCCTCTATTCCGAGCGCCTTTGTAAGCGCCTCGCACTCAACACGTAGGCTTCCGTCTCCGACTATCAAAAATCTGTATTTTTCGTTTTCCCGAGCGAGAATTCTTGCTGCACGTAAAAAGCAGTCGTGCCCCTTGCAGCTCTCTATTCTCGCGCATATACCGACCACAAATTTTCCCTCAATGCCAAGCGCTCTCCTTTCTCTCTCCCTCTCCTCCGAGGAATAGCGCCGCAAACCGTCAACGCCGTTTATTATGACGCTCACGCGTTCGGCTCTCACACCCATATCCGAAAGATTTTTTCGTGCCGCGTCCGCAACGGCTACTGTATGATTTGAGAGGAACATATTGGCTCCGCCGATGAGCTGCTTTATCGGAAATCTTCTCATAACCCTCGGAACCTCGTAGGCGCAATGCCTTGTATATATCCTCACGGGCACACCGCAAAGTGCCGCGGCTATTCTGGCAGAAA
>JAFTHJ010000130.1 GCA_017457465.1 Clostridia bacterium
GAAGGTGTATCATGTGTCCTCTATGGACGCGTATGATATCTACTATCTCTACGCAACCGACGCCGATGGCAAGAAGCGACTCGTATTCTTCGAGGCTACCGAGCAGAGTAAAAAGCTTCTTCGCTACTACAACGACAAGACGGTTATACTTAAATAATGGTGCATATATGTTCATCAGCTCACGAAATGGGTTGATGAACATATATAAAAAATATAAACAAACGGTTAGTTACATATTGACAAGGCGGATAAACCGTGTTATAATGTAGTAGTAATCGGTATGATACTTTCCGAAAAACAATCGTTCGGCGGCAGAGACCGCAGAAAGGCTAATATAATGAACAGACACGAAAAGGCTATGGAAATACTCTCGGCGGGAACGGTAATTCCCGCAACACCGCTTGTGCTCGACGAGAACAAAAATTTTGATGTTGAGGGACAGAAATTCCTCACGGAATATTATCTCGAAGCAGGAGTTGGCGGTATCGCAACCGCGGTGCATAGCACACAGTTTGAGATACGTTTGCCCGAGTTCTCACTATTTGAGCCGATACTTAAAACTGTGTCGGAAACGATAGACGAATACGAAAAGAAGACGGGAAAGACGATAGTTCGCGTGGCAGGTGTCTGCGGAAAAGCAGAGCAGGCGGTCAGCGAGGCGCTTATCGCTAAAAAATACGGCTTTGACGCTGTACTTTTAAGCCCCGGAGGACTTGGCGACCTTAACGAGAAGGAGCTGCTTGAGCGCACCGAAAAGGTGGCTGCGGTTATGCCCGTGATAGGCTTTTACCTGCAAAAGGCAGTCGGGGGAAGATATCTTTCCTATGATTACTGGAAGCGCTTTTGCGAGATAGAGAATGTGGTCGCAATCAAATGCGCGTCCTTTAACAGATATTCTACGATAGATGTTGTTCGCGCGGCGGCTTTTTCCTCAAGAGCGGATAAAATAACCCTCTACACAGGAAATGATGACAATATAATTTATGACCTTATCTCGGATTACACCTTTACAGACGGCGGAAGAACGGTGTCAAAGAAGTTTGAGGGCGGTCTGCTCGGTCATTGGACGGTATGGACAAATAATGTGGTTAAGCTCTTTGAGAGAATAAAGGCTAATCCCGATGATCCCGAGCTGAAGGTTCTTGCCCCCCAGCTAACCGACGCTAACGGAGTTATATTTGATGCGGCTAATGATTTTGCGGGTTGTATTTCGGGAATCCACGAGATACTTCGCCGTCAAGGTCTTATGAAGCATATACATTGTCTGTGTGATCACGAAAAGCTCTCCGAGGGACAGATGGAGGAGATAGACAGAATAATCAGAATGTATCCTCACCTCACTGACGACGAATTCGTAAAGGATTACATAGCAAAGAAAAGAGCGTGAATATGAAGATTGACGGAGTAAAGGGAAGAATAGAGGCTATGCCCTCGGATAAATATCCGAAGCCGAATATATTGCCCCCCGCTTGTCACCCCCGCCTTATGCTGAAACGGGAGCTTATCGATGAGCTTATTCGAAAGCTTGATATGTCTGCGTATGCGGCGGCAAAAGCAGAATTTGAAACCTTGAAGGATACCGATTTTTCATCTGTTATGAACGCCGATGCCGCGAGAAGCGGACGGGCGCTCGGAGTTATCGAGGCAAAAGCCTACGAGTATCTTCTCTTTGGAGACGAAAAATACGGATTTGACGCGATATCCTCTATAAAGGAATATATTGATAAAGCTTGTTTTGACGGTCTCGCGGACGATTACAGAGCAATGGGACAGACGATGTTCACCGCGGCAGAGGTCTACGACTGGTGTAACCCGCTTCTCAATGAGGAGGACAAATACTATATAGTAGCTTCAATAGAAAATATCATTGCTCCGAGAATGGAAATCGGAATGCCACCGTGCAAGTACGGAGTTGTGGTCGGACATCAGGCGGAGGCACAGCTTCTTCGCGATTGGCTGTCTTTTGCCATAGCCGTTTACGACGACTACCCCGATATCTATAACTTCGTGGCAGGAAGATTTTTCAAGCTATATGTTCCTGTAAGAAATTATTGGTACGAAACCGAAGCAACGCTTCAGGGAAGCTCCTATAGCGGATACCGCTTCACGTGGGACCTTTGGTCGGCTTGGCTGTTCAAGAGAATGACTGGTGAGCTGATATATTCCGACAAAATGAAGCTTCTGCCCGCGCAGTGGCTTATGTATCGCAGACCTGACGGACAGGGACTTCGCGACGGAGATGATTACGCCGAGCTTGGCGGACGGTGGGACCAGTACGGATTTCCGTGGTTCTATGCGGGAAATCTCTTCAGGGATCCCGTGTATCTGGCACAGGCGTTTAAAAAGATAGGAAAGAGAGACAGATTTTTCTATAACGAGTTGACACTCACCCCTGTTCAGCTTATGATATTTGATGATTTGAGCATTGGTGAGAGGGAGGATTATTCGCACTATCCGCTCATAAAGCACTATGCCGACCCTTGCGGAATAACCGTGGCGAGAACGGGCTGGAATATCGGTCCCGAATCGAGAGACGTTATGGTGTTTATGAAGATTGGCGGACTCTGGTCGGCAAATCATCACCATATGGACTTCGGAGCGTTTCAGATATATTACCGAGGAATACTCGCTTCGGATTCGGGCGCTTATGTTCATTACGGCTCACCGCACGATATGAGCTATAATAAGCAGACGATAGCTCATAACTGTCTGCTTATATACGATCCCGATGAAACAAACGGACGCGCTGTGAACAGCGGCGGACAGATAATGATTCCGGGTGAGGTGATGGACATTGAGCATTGGCTCGGAAACGAGGAATTCAAGATGGGAGAGGTTTACGCCCACGATGAGAATCCCTCTTGCGTATATATCGCGGGAGATATCACCAAGGCATACCGTAAAAAGGTGCGCGAGGTCATCAGACGAATGATGTTTATTCCAGTTGACAAAGAGCGTATACACGCCGTGTTTGCCGTGAGCGATAAGGTGGTATCCTCGAACGCGGATTTCAAAAAGACCTTTATGCTGCACTGTCAGGAGGAGCCGCAGATAATCGGAAATAAGACGGTAATCAGGCGAACGGGAAGCCCCGAGAGCTTTCACGGGCTTCCACTGAAGTATGACGGAATGCTGATAAATCAAACGCTTCTTCCCAAAGGAGCGAAGATAGAGTCTCTCGGAGGAGAGGGACGGGAGTTCCTTATCAACGGAGAAAATTATCCTATTCCGATAAACGGTAAGCTGAAAGCGAGTGCCGAGACGGGGTGGGGAAGAATTGAGATAACACCTCCTATGGCGAACGAAAGTGACGAATTTTTAAATGTTATGCTCGTTTGCGATAACGGCGAAATTGTAGATGAGACGGCAGAGCTTTACGAGAATGATTTAGCTGTTGGAGCATTCCTGCTTTCCGAAGCGATATTCTTCCCGAGAGGAAAGGAAGCTATCGCGGAGGAGTTTGAAATAGCTTCGCCTATGACGCAACAGCCTTGGAATTATCATGTTTCAGGACTTAAAGAGGGAGAGTGGAGCGTCACTCTCAACGGAGCCGAGATATGCAGAAAAGAAGTGGACGCCCAAAGCGGTATGCTTAATTTCAGCGCCCTCGGCGGAAATATAAAGCTTTTACCCTGTTAAACAAAATTTATTTTTAAGGAGAAAAGAAAATGAAAAGAGTATTTGCTTTGATGTTAGCCCTTTTAATGCTTCTCTCTTGCTTTGTATCCTGCTCAAAGGATAAGGAAGAGGGAGATGAGACCACAGTTTCTACCACCGCACCTCAAACCGGAGACGGAAGCTTTACCGACAGCATAACTCGTCAGAATGCTCAAAGCTCACTTCCTACGCTTGATTTTGGAGGAAAGCTTATAAGATACCTCACGCGAGACAGAGAGGATACATCCTTTGAGATAAATCCCGATCTGGTTGCGGACGAGGGACTTTCTCAAGCGATATACAACAGAAACGCATATGTTGAGAAGACCTTGAATGTCGAGCTTGAGATAGTTCCCAAGTCGGGTAGCTGGGCAACTCAAGGCGAGTATATGAGCGAAATAAGAAACAATGCCAACGGTCCCGACTATTACGATATCGTTTCAGGTCCTAACTATGTGCTCGTTCCCTTGGCAATAGAGGGATATTTCAGAAATATCCATTCTCTCGACTATATTGACACAGAGAAGCCCTGGTGGAATACTAACTTTATCAACGAGTGTACATACAACGATAAGCTCTATAGTATAGAGGGTGAGCTTTCTCTTTCGATGATAGACAGCGCGTTCGTAATGTTCTATAATAAGGACACCTTTACGGCTGCCAATCAGGGTGTAAATATTTACGATATAGTAAAAAATGGCGAATGGACGTTCTCAAAATTCAAGAGCTTTATAGCAAATACGTGGGATGACACGGGAGCGATCAACGGAGAACCAGACCTTGGAGACTCATTCGGATATGTTTCTCCCTCGTTTGCCTGCGGACGTGACGGATATCCCGCAGCTTTCGGAGCTACCGTTGCGGAGCGTGACGCAAACGGAAATATAGTATTTACATTTGATAATTCCACTAACTTTGATAAGTGGGGCGCGTTCTATGATTTCCTTGAGGCAGAGAGCGGAGTATACGTTCCCGGAGGAAACGATCAGGCGAGAACCGACACGATGGATATGTTCCAGGCGGGAAGAGCAATGTTCATAACCGAGCTTCTGCATTATTCCACAAC
>JAFTHJ010000131.1 GCA_017457465.1 Clostridia bacterium
TGTATTGCATCATCACGCTATAATCAAGCGGAGTCTTATAGTCCAGAATGTTTTTTTGTGTGTTTATTTTTGCCGTGTTTTCACCAAAGTTCATAAGTCTCTCCCGTCTTTTATTAATAATCAAAAAGCCTTACCTCGGCTCTTTATTTTAATCATATGACGGCGCTCTCTTAATAATCACTCAAAACCGAATATTAAATATTTTATTTACTTTATTTTCAAAAACATCTTGACAAACCCTGCTGTTATCAGTATAATAGTAATGTTGTTCAAAAGAACGGAGTTGCTGGTGTAGCACAGTCGGTAGTGCAGCTGATTCGTAATCAGCAGGTCGTGTGTTCGAGTCACATCACCAGCTCCATTCCCTCCCGAAGCATCGGGAGGGTTTTGCTTTTTCTTGACAAAAGAGAGCTATTGTGATACACTAAAACCAAAGGCGGTGAGTATATGTTTCTTAACTTTGACAAGCAATTAATGACTACACACCCTAATCTCTATTCAAAGGTCAGAGAAAAATGTGTCCTTCAATACGACCTTCCTATGGTAAGAGATACGGACTGCGTATGGTTCGGAAAATATCATAATTTCTATATGTTCTGGATAAAAGAAAGGCGCGGTGTATTATATTTCAACTCGCGTCTGCGTTATGAGAAATCAAGGTATGAAAACTTTATAAGGCTTCCCTTTACCGACGAAAACGAGGAACAAATACTGAAAATCATAGACGACCTATACGCGAACTATCTTGAGGTAGTATCCTCGGGCGACTCTGACGCTCTGTTTGCCGCATCTCCTCTTTATCAGTCACACTCAAAAGCAGATAAAGCCTCGCAAACGCTTACAGAGGCACATATTATCTGGGGAGAATTATCCGAAAAAGTATCGCAAGGCTTTTTGCATTCCATAAACGAAGATTTGGATTTTTCCGATGATGAGAGCAAGATATTCAAAGATATCGGTGGGCTGCTTATCTCACTCTTTGAAAAAACCTTGGAGGTTGCCACAGGCTTCTCCGCCGCAAGAGAAAGAAAAATCATTCTTTTTCAGGAATACACTGAATCCGACAAAACGACACTTGCCGACCTTGGTGAAAAATATTCGGTATCAAGAGAGCAAATAAGGCATAGAAAGCTATATATAGAAAAAAATCTCACCTCACTTTTCAGCCGTCTTTTATGGCTGAACGCAGAGGATACGATAAGGCAGATAACAGAGCTTGACGAGTATCTCGCCAAAACAGAATATAATATTGTTCCTTGCCTTTGTGTCGGTCTTTACGATATATCAAACAAAAAAAGAGACGCTATAATCAGAATGTTCTTTTCAAGCATTTCCGATGAGCTGATAAAGATATGCAAGGAATTTTTACCGAAGCTTATCGATACACATAAGGAAAAGGAAAGAGCGGCGGACTCTTGGGCGATATATGAGAAAAAAATAGTGTATCCATCGGACATATTTGCCGACTCCACGGCGGATATCAAACAATTCGATGATAGCAATTTTTTTGACTATCACCGACGGATAGAGGCTAAATTTTCAAAGTTTCCCAATGATATCGAGGTTATCCGAACGCCGGATATAGTCTATTACTCATCAAGCACGACCGACCACCGCCCCGATTTCCTTTTAATAACGCCTGACAGGAGAACGGTACTGGTGTTAGTTATCCCAACGGTAAATATGGCTATTATTTACAATATCACACGTTGCAACGCATTACATAGCTTTTGCAAGGAAAACGGCTTCGGATATCTGATTATCGATGACCGAAACAATTCTATTTTCGATTTGAAGTCGAAGGAGCTTGATTCAGCGCTTTGCGAGGAGCTTAACAGAATTCTTGACACAAATTCAATGATATTCTGGAACGACATAAAGCGACTCAAGGAAGTCTATACATTGAGAAACGAAGAAATTGCCGCTTACGTTCTGCAAAACAAGCTTCATTTCACACTTGAGCCATTCTGCATAAAACGGCGAAAGCAATAATATTGAAAATCCCTCTACGGAGGGATTTTTGTTTTCCGAAAAAGGATAAAAAACAAATCTCTTTTAACAACTTTTCGTTTTTCTGTTTAAAAACCGTACTTTGTCGCAAACACTATATACTGATATGAAAATTTCAAATTATAACTTTCATAAATTTTCGGAGGTATTATCGTGAAAGACAAAATATTCGGGGTTCTGCAACGAGTCGGGCGCTCATTTATGCTCCCTATCGCTCTGCTCCCCGTAGCTGGTTTGCTTCTAGGAATAGGAAGCTCCTTTACCAATCCAACGACTCTTGAAACCTATAATCTCACAGGTATAATCACCGAGGGTGGTCTGCTTTACACCATTCTCGATATAATGAGTAAAACTGGAAGCGTTATTTTCGATAACCTTGCCCTGCTCTTTGCTATGGGTGTAGCTATCGGTATGGCAAAAAAAGAGAAAGAGGTAGCGGCTCTTTCGGGCGCTATCGCTTATCTCGTTATGAACACTGCTATCAGTGCATTGATAACTGCCAAGGGCGGTGTTGAGGCTATGGCGGCAAACTCCACGGCGACCTCGCTCGGAATAACAACTCTGCAAATGGGTGTTTTCGGCGGTATTATCGTCGGTCTTGGCGTTGCGGCGCTTCACAACAGATTCTATAAGATAAAGCTCCCTCAAGTTCTCTCGTTCTTCGGCGGAACGCGATTCGTCCCCATAATATCCAGCTTGGTGTATCTCCTTGTGGGCGTGGCAATGTTCTTTATCTGGCCTGTTGTTCAGGGGTGGATAGCGGGGCTTGGAAGCCTTGTTTTGCGCTCGGGATACGCGGGAACCTGGATATACGGTATCATCGAGAGAGCCCTTATCCCCTTTGGTCTGCACCATGTTTTCTATATTCCGTTCTGGCAGACAGAGCTTGGCGGAACTATGATTATCGACGGCGTGACAGTTTCGGGTGCGCAAAATATCTTCTTTGCGGAACTCGCGTCCAAATCCACCGAGCAATTCTCTGTTTCGGCAACAAGATTTATGTCGGGTAAATTCCCATTTATGATATTCGGTCTCCCCGCGGCGGCGTTCGCTATCTACAGATGCGCACGTCCCGAAAAGAAAAAAGTGGTCGGCGGTCTGCTTCTCTCGGCAGCGCTCACCTCTCTGCTTACGGGTATAACCGAGCCTATTGAGTTCACATTCCTGTTTGTCGCGCCCATTATGTATGTCGTGCATTGTATCCTCGCGGGACTTTCCTATATGCTTATGCACGTTCTCGGCGTCGGAGTTGGTATGACCTTCTCGGGAGGTGTTATAGACCTTACGCTCTTCGGTATACTTCAGGGCAACGCAAAGACAAACTGGCTCTGGATAGTGGCTGTAGGTCTCGTTTACGCGGTAATTTACTATTTCATCTTCTACTTTATGATAACAAAGCTCAATCTGAAAACACCAGGACGTGAGCTTGATGACGAGGAGACAAAGCTCTATACAAGGGCGGATGTCGAGGCAAGAAAGTCTGCGGCTTCCTCAAAGGACAACTCTAATATGCACAGCGCTATGATACTGAAGGGGCTTGGCGGCAAGTCGAATATTTCGGATATCGACTGTTGCGCCACAAGACTCCGAGTAACCGTGGTATCTCCCGACGGTGTTGACGATTCGCTGCTGAAGCAGAGCGGTGCCTCTGGCGTAATTCACAAGGGCAACGGAGTGCAGATAATATACGGTCCGCAGGTATCTGTGGTAAAATCTCACCTTGAGGACTTTATGGACTCTCCCGAGTCGGAAAAGCTTGATAGCTTTTTCTCGGACAGTGTCGGGGAAACCGAAGCGAATGAATCAAGGAGCAGCAGGAGGCTTGGAAGCGAGGAGCTATTTGCTCATCTCAAGGGAAATATCATTCCGCTCGAAAAGGTAGACGATGAGGCTTTTGCAACCAAGGCTCTCGGGGACGGAGTTGCCATTGAGCCTTCGGAGGGTAAGCTTTACGCTCCCTGCGACGGAAAGATAAGCTCTCTGTTTGAGACTAATCACGCAATCAATCTGATATCGGACAGGGGTTGCGAAATTCTGCTTCACATTGGAATTGATACGGTAAAGCTTGGCGGAAAGTTCTTCCAAGTTCACGTCAAGGAAGGTCAGAGGATACGCCGCGGGGAGCTTCTTATCTCCTTTGATATGGCGGAAATCAGAAAGGCGGGCTACAAGCTTACAACCCCCCTGATAATCTGCAACACCGAGGATTACGGAAGCATAAATGTTATCGGTTCCGCTCACATTGCTGTGGGAGACAAGCTCATATCGCTTGAATAAGGACTGATATTTACAAGAAAGGAATTACTGTAATGCAAAGCTTCACCTATACAATAAAGGATGAAATAGGTATTCACGCAAGACCCGCGGGGTTACTTGCCAAGACCGCCAAGGGATTCAAGAGCGATATTCTCATTGAAAAAAACGGTAAGATGGTAAACGCCACAAAGCTTATGATGCTTATGGGGCTTGGTGTCAGATGCGGGGAGACGGTAAAGGTCTCGGTTGTCGGAGAGGACGAGGAAGAAGCGGCGGCAGCTATGAAGGCATTTTTTGAAAATAATCTTTGATTTACAGGGGGCGTAAGATATGCTCAAATTCAGCGGAAAAGGCGTCTTTGGCGCAATAGCGATAGGAAAAATATCGGTCTTTAAAAAGCAGGAAACTCATATCCGCCGCTCCCATATAGCAAATCCCGAAGCGGAGCTTGAGAGAGTCAGGGTAGCAAAGGAAAAAGCCTTTGTTCAGCTCTCGGAGATATATGAAAAGGCGCTTCGGGAGGTTGGGGAGACCAATGCCCAGATATTCGAGATTCATATGATGATGCTTGAGGACGACGATTACAACGACTCTATTCGGCATATCATTGAAAGTCAGTCGGTCAATGCCGAATACGCCATTTCTCTGACTTCGAAAAATTTCACGGCTATGTTCGCCTCTATGGATGATGCCTATATGCAGGCGAGAGCCGCTGACGTAAAGGATATTTCAGACAGGCTTATTACCTGTATGGAGCAAGGCGGAGGCGACGAATCGCCCTCGGATGTAAGCACTATAATATGCGCCGATGACCTGACACCAAGCGAAACCGTTCTGCTTGACAAGGACAAGATACTTGCCTTTGTGACCGCTTACGGCTCCTCAAACTCACACACGGCGATACTGGCGAGAAATATGAACATTCCCGCGGTTATCGGTGTCGGTAAGGAGTTTATTGGGTGTATTCGCGACGGAGACACGGCGGCTGTTGACGGTTTTACAGGAGAGGTATTTATAAATCCCGACAAAAAAACTCTCACCGCAATTGAAGCCAAGCAGCGGGAAGACCTTGAAAAAAAGGAGCTTCTCAAGAAGCTCAAGGGCAAAGAAAGCGTCACGCTCGACGGAACGCGCGTAAATATATACGCAAATATCGGCGGAGTCGACAATATCGGAGCGGTGATATTAAATGACGCGGGAGGAATAGGACTTTTCAGAAGCGAGTTTCTCTATCTTGAGAGAAAGGATTACCCCACCGAGCAGGAGCAGTTTGAGGTATACCGAAAGGTGCTTGTAAGTATGTCGGGGAAAAAGGTTATAATCCGCACACTCGACATCGGAGCGGATAAAAAAGTCGATTATTTCGGACTTGACGAGGAAGAAAATCCCGCGCTCGGACTTCGGGCAATAAGGATATGTCTTACTCGCCCCGAGATATTCAAAACCCAGCTCCGAGCGCTCTTCCGCGCCTCTGTATTCGGAAATCTCGGAATTATGTTTCCTATGATAACGAGCGTATCCGAGCTTGAGCGGATACTTGAAATATGCGACGAGGTAAAGACCGAGCTTGACGAAAAAAATATAGAATACAGCGAAAATATCGAGATAGGTATCATGATAGAAACGCCTGCCGCCGCCATTATAAGCGACAAACTCGCCCCTATGGTGGACTTTTTCAGCGTTGGTACCAACGACCTCACGCAATATACTCTCGCGTGTGACCGACAGAACCCCAGACTTGAGCCCTTCTGCGACACACATCACGAGGCGGTGATGAAGCTTATCGAGCTATCTGCCAAGAACGCTCACGCGCACGGCGCGTGGATAGGAATATGCGGTGAGCTTGCGGCGGACACCTCACTCACAGAGCGCTTTCTGCGAATGGGAATAGACGAGCTTTCTGTCTCTCCCTCATATGTGCTTCGAATAAGAGATACTGTAAGAAATATTGATTTAAAAAAATAAATTTGAGGACGGGATTTTATTCCCGTCCTCGTTATCTTATTTAATTTTTCTGCATTCCAAATAGTAACGCTTATCTGTGGCATGTCCCATTGAGAAGGTCTTTCTGGGGAGTGCTCCGTCGAATATAACGGTTTTGAAGAGCTGTGATTTCTCCATTCCGTCAAAGAGGAAGCCTACGGTATTCTCCTTTTTAGCGAGTGCCATAACCGATGACTCGCCGTGAATATAGTCTACCTTTGTCTTGGGATTCTTCGATATGTATTCGTCAATAAATTTCTGAAGCGTTCCCACAGTAAGCTGCTGCTCGGGAGCTTTCGCTATAAGTGTTCCGCGCTTATCCCCGTAAACATACTCTATTCTCTGCTCCTCGGCGTTACCCGAAAGTGAAGCGAGGTATGCGTCAAGCTCGGATACAAAGCTTTCGCAATCAACATCTGTCACTATTCTGTAGATAGGCTCAAACTTCAGCGCCTCATCGTGTATGTTAACGACCTCAACAAGCGCGTATCTCGCGGGATGTGTCGCCGCGGCATTCTTCCCTATCCTCTCCTTTACCTCCTCATACGCTGCCTTGGCGGAGGCGAGAGAATGATTTCCGTCGCCAACAGCGAAAAGAAGCGGGGAGAGTCCGTCCTTACCGTATTTTTCCGTCATAGCCTCGTTGGATACAAGAGAGTCAAGCGCATTGGAAATAGCGGTTTTATATTCACCGTTTATAAGTGTTCCGCGGATATGCCCACCGTCAAGCATAAGGTCGAAATCATATATCACCTCTCCGACATCGTTTCCGTAAAGCCGTTCTATAACTGTTTTTCTCGGGTCGTCTATAAGAAGCATAACGTGAGGTGACTCAAGCGTTGCGTTTCGTCTTATAGCAACTCTCGGAGGTATACGCTCGACAACAGTAGCCTCGGTAGCTCGGATAAGCGAGTCGGCACCGCGTCTGTAATCATATGCCTCAAGGTCTATCGCCATAACTATGCCGTGTCTCACCGTTCCGTCAGACTGTGTGCGCTCAACATATATCATACTGTCGGGGTAAGCCTTAAGTATCTCGCGCTCGTATACAAGCATTGTCTCGTTTATTTTAGGTATTCTCTCGGCGGTCTGGTCAAGATAGACCTCGGGGAGAATCATATTAAGCGTTGAGGGGGCATCGCCGACTATCTTCTGTGCCTTTTCCCAATATTCAGGCTCACTTGTGAACTGGTCACAAGCCACAACCGCCCATTTTTGTGGGTCGTTTTTTGCAAGGTCGGGCAAAAGGATATCCGCACCCGAATAACATTTTTTCATTTTTACACTCTCCTTTAAGGAATAAATCTTTCAAAAATTGAATGGCGTTTTTCTGTCTGGCAAAGCTCATACGCCCTGCGGTTTTTGACAGTCCACACAAACACATTTGCTCCAAAGAATCTTTCGCAAATAAATATCATAGGTCTTTTTCTTATCTTTCCGTCAACCGCTATAAAATCGGGGCGGGAAATTACGTTAGTGAGCATATTCGTAAGCGCAAAGCCAACGAGTGCGCTTCCCTTTCTCGTTTTCTTTGTGACCTTGGTAACAAGCTGACCTCTGGCGTATCTCGGTCTGTATTTCTTGAACCATTGAAGCAACAGAGGGTTAAAGGACTCAACAGAAAACGCGCCCTGATATTTATCGAGTAGCGTCACAGCTCTTTTGCAAAGCTCGGTATTCGCATTCTCTCCTTTAAGCTCGATAAGCAGAGGAACTCTGCCGTCTACCAGCTTGAGAACCTCGGCAAGTGTGGGAATACCAAAGGCGGTTCCGCCCAAGCGGTATTCGCAAAGCTCACTATAGGTAAGCTCGGAGATCTTCTTGCTCTCGCCGCACATTCTAGTGAGGTCATAATCGTGAAAAACTACTATCTTCTTATCCGCCGTAAGCTGAATATCAAGCTCTATACCAAATCCCAAATCGGTCGCACGTGCAAACGCGGGAAGCGAGTTTTCGGGGTATTGTCCGTTCCACAGACCGCGATGGGCATAATCCACCAAAAGCAGGTCCATATCGGCTCTGTCACGAAGTCTCGGGGATATGAGAAACAGATATATAAGCGAGAGAAACAGTAGCACCAAAAAAATTATAAATCCAACCATTTATCTTCTCCGATTACAGTTTTTAAACGTCAACGTCAAGCGACTCGAGCTTCGAAGCCCCTCTTGGCGGTCTGTTATCTCCGTGTTTCACAAAGAGCATAGTGATAAAGGCAAGAAATACGAATATTGCCGCGTACGGAAAGAGTGTTCTCATTCCAACGCTATCAAGCAGCTTTCCGCTGATTATCGGTGTGACGGTCTGTGCCGCCATACTCGCCGTATAATAATATCCCGTATATCTACCTATATTACTTCCCTTTGACATCTCAACGACCATAGGATAGCTGTTTACGTTTATAGTAGCCCAGCCGATACCAGCCATAGTGAACAGGAGGTTGACCACCCATATATTGCAACCCGCCTCGATAAATGAAGCCGCAACAAGTGCGCTTCCGAGGAGCGCAACACCGATAAGTATAGATTTCTTTCTGCCTATTTTCGACGCGAGCATTCCCACAGGAATAAAAGCTATAATTGCCGCCGCCTGTGCGATTATAAGCGTGAGATTGAAGTCAAGTCGGAGTACGTTTGAGGCGTATACCGAGTATTTACTGGTCACGGCATTATATCCCATAAACCAGAAAACCACAGATATGAGAATGAATATAAGCGAACGCATCTCCGCTCCCGTGAGCTTTCTGTCTCCGCCGACATTTTCGTCCGTTTCCTCAAGACCGAGTCTTTCGCTCTCCGCTCGCATTTCGGCAACGAACTGCGGCTCCTTGACCTTAAAGAGGAATACGGCAAGAGCCAGAAGCATAAGAACCGAGGTTACAGCAAACACGGGAATGTAATTCATAAGGGCGTTCGATGCCTTTCCCGTACCGAAGATTATTCCCGCTATCAGAATAAGTATTCCGCCCGCCGAGCCCATAAGATTTATTATGGCGTTTGCCTTTGAGCGCAAGGGCTTCAGCGTCACATCGGGCATAAGCGCCACCGCGGGTGAGCGGAATGTTGCCATAGCCACAAGCACAACCAGAAGCATTGCGATAAACGCTATAAGTATTATTCCGTTATTCGACGTCACCTGTGCGGCATACGCCTGTCTTGCGGGAACCACAAGAGATGCGTATTCGTCGCTGCTATCCTCAAGAGCGAGGAAGCTTTCCTTTTCAATAAAGGATGACAGGGGCGCTTCTTTGCCGTCGACGGTTATCTCTACATCGGAATCGTAAAGAGTCTCCATTGCGGACTCATAGCCCTCCGACGCCGAATCGGTCACAGCCGCGATATCATCTATTTTCGAAAGCTGGATATTATCAACCACAGAAAGTCCGAGGAATGCTATCGCCGCGACTATCGTTCCGAAAACGATAAACGGAGTTCTCTTTCCTCTCTTTCCTTTATGCTTATCGGAAATCGCCCCGAAAAGCGGAAGCATAAAGAGCGCGAGAATATTATCGAACGCCATAATCGCTCCCGACCAGAACTGCGACATACCGAATTTATCGGTAAGTATCTTGGGAATAATCGCATCATATGTCTGCCAGAACAGGCATATCAGAAAAAACGCCGTTCCGACAAAGAAAGTTCTTTTATAGTTAAGCTTCATACACTTATCCTCTCAACTTGTTTTTATTCAAGATATAGAGAGCCTTCATAACTCCCGACTGGGTTTTTCCGTCAATTATCTCGCCCCGACATATCATCTCGGCGAGTTCGTCTATCGGAATTCTCACGACCTCGATAAACTCGTCCTCATCAAGCTCATTCTCACCGAACTCAAGCTCCTGCGCGAGAAACATATGGATACACTCGTCGAGTATCGCGGGAGATGAAAAGAATTTTCCGAGATATGTCAGCTTTCCGCTGACGGCTCCCGTCTCCTCACGAAGCTCACGTCTCGCCGCCGACTCGGGGTCCTCGCCTTTATAGTCCAGCTTTCCCGCGGGAATCTCAAGCACGACATCTCCAAGCGGATATCTGTATTGCTTTACGCAGATTACCTCGCCCTCATCGGTCACGGGTATGACGCATACCGCTCCGATATGTCTGACATATTCCCTGAAAGCGCCTCTGCCGTCGGGAAGCTCTATATCGTCACGGTAGAGGTGGACTACCTTACCGTCAAAGATAAGCTCGGATTTTACTGTTTTTTCTTCAAAGTTTTTTATATCCATAATAATCTCCGTGAAATATTTTAAAATACTTATTTTATTTTACCATATATCTTATTCAAAATCAAGTAAAAATAATCTTTTATCTTGATTTACGCTATATTTTATGGTACAATTAATCTATAAAATACACAACGAGGTCGATATGAAAAAGGTTGAGATATACACTGACGGCGCGTGTCGCGGAAACCCCGGTCGCGGCGGTTGGGGCGCTATACTGAAATACGGCGAATTCGAGCGCGAAATATCGGGCGGAGAGCCTATGACAACAAACAACAGAATGGAGCTTACCGCGGCAATTGAGGCACTAAAGCTTCTCAAGGTGCCTTGTGAGGTAACGCTTACCTCCGACTCGAAATATATGATAGATGCCATCGAAAAGAAATGGATAGATTCATGGCGTAAGCGCGGATGGAAAAAAGCCGACGGAAAAGAGGTACTTAATATAGACCTCTGGGAAAAGCTGCTCGAGCAGCTCGATATACACAAGGTGACCTTTGTCTGGGTTCACGGTCACGCAGGTCACGAATACAACGAGCGCTGTGACGAACTTGCCACCGCCTTTGCGGACAGTTTTGAGGAGTGAGTATAAAAATATAAAATATAATACGAGGGAAACCTTTTGAGGAAAGGTTTCCCTCGCGCTCCCTTCCAAACCTTTTAAAGCAAAAAGGTTTGAACTGGCAACCGTATAGTTTAGCCAAGCTCAATATTTCTTTTTAATGAAATCAACCGACGGACATTTGCCTACCGTAGGTTGATATCTTTATTTTAAATGGTAAATCTTTCATAGATTTAAGGTTTTTGAAGTGAGGATAGGGGTGTGGGGAAAGAGAGAAAGCTTTTTTCAAAAAGGTTCTCTCTTTCCCCACCGTTCAGTAAGTATCAAAAGAACGAAAGCTGTTCAGCTTCTTCTTCGACAGGTTCTGCTTTTGCCGCTTTTGCGGCTTTTTTAGGTTGCTCCTCGGGAGCCTTTATCTGAAGATTACCAAATGCGTCTCCGAAAGTAAGCTGGTCGGTTTCCTCAAGATTTTTTATAACTCCGTTGGTACGCAAAATCTCGATAACGCTCTTGGTAAGCTTTGCCCTCGTTTGCAGGTCTTCGACCGAGAAGAAGGGCTCCTCTTCCCTTGCCTTAACTATACTGATGGCGGCGTTCTCTCCGAGTCCGGGTAAGGACGAGAACGGCATTCTGATAGCTCCGTTTTCGGGAAGAAAGGCGTATGCGTCTGATTTTTCGATATCTATCGGCAAGAATTTTATTCCCCTTGCCATACACTCGTTGGTAAGCTGTAGAGACGCGACCGATGCCTGTTCCTTGGGAGAGGCTTCCTTTCCTCGCTTTTCTATGTCCTTGAAGGTATTCATTACATTCTGCTTACCCTTCATAACGATAGTCGCGTCAAATCCTCCGGGAGCTACCGTAAACATAGCGCAATAGAAGGCTATCGGAATATGTATCTTATACCAAGCAAGTCGTATTGCCGACATAACATACGCCGCGGCATGCGCCTTCGGGAACATGTATTTTATCTTCTTACAGGAGCCAAGATACCATTCGGGCACGTTATGCGCTCTCATATCCGCCTCCCACTCGGGGGTAAGTCCCTTTCCTTTTCGGACGCTCTCCATAATTTTGAAGGCAACCGAGTTCTCAAGTCCGTAACGGATAAGGTCGTTCATTATGTTGTCTCGGCATCCGATAACCTCGGAAATCGTACAGGTTCCCTCTTTTATAAGCTCGTCGGCGTTTCCTATCCACACGTCTGTACCGTGGGTAAGTCCCGATATCTGAAGCAGGTCGGCAAA
>JAFTHJ010000132.1 GCA_017457465.1 Clostridia bacterium
AAAACAAATATGCCGCTTTTATGAAGGAATTCAGTGAAATGAACGTAGTGGATGCGGCGGAATATCTTAATTATGTCGATATCTCTGTTCTGCCAAAGGTTTTTCGGTTACTCAAAAAGGACAAAGCCGCCGAAATATTCCCCGAGCTTGAGCCAGAGCTTCAGGAAGCTATCATCACCTCTATCACTGACACCGAGATTTCAAAGCTCGTTGAGGAGCTTTTTATCGACGATACTGTGGATATGCTTGAGGAGCTTCCCGCAAGTGTCGTCAGCAGAATACTGCGAGTCGCAAAGCCTGATACACGTGCGGAGATAAACAAATTCCTCAATTATCCGCCAGATAGCGCGGGTAGTGTAATGACCTCGGAATTTCTTGCGGTATATTCGGATATGACGGTCAGCGAGGCAATTGAGCGAATACGCCGCCACGGAAGTGACAAGGAGACAATTTACGTTATCTACGTCACTGACAAGTCACGTACGCTTGTGGGATATATCGAGCTTCGCGACCTTATATTCTCCCAGCAAACCGAGCTTGTGGGCAACATTATGGACACGGCGGTAATTTCGGCACAGACGATAGACAACAGAGAGACTGCCGCTCTTATGATTTCAAAATACGACCTTCTCGCGCTCCCGATAACCGACACCGAGGGCAGACTCGTTGGTATCGTCACAGTTGACGACGCTATGGATGTCATCGAAGAGGCGGCTACCGAGGACATTGAAATAATGGCGGCTATCTCCCCTACCGACAAGCCCTATCTTAAAACAGGCGTATTCTCGACTTGGAAAACGCGTATTCCGTGGCTTCTGCTTCTTTTGCTCTCGGCAACCTTTACAGGAAGTATAATCACGCATTATGAGAACGCGCTCGGCTCTATGGTCATTCTCACGGCGTTTATCCCTATGCTTATGGGTACGGGCGGTAACGCGGGAGGTCAGGCATCCGCAACCATCATCAGAGGTCTTTCTCTCGGAGAGATAAGAATGGGTAATATTCTGCGGATAATCTGGAAGGAATTCAGGGTTTCCCTGCTTTGCGGAGCAACTCTTGCCGTAGTTATCTTTGGAAAGGCGTTACTTATCGACAGAGCCACAGTACCCGTCGCGCTCGTTGTTGCCATATCGCTTCTTCTAACGGTAATAATCGCGAAGTTTGTGGGATGCACTCTGCCGATACTCGCCAAGAGACTCGGATTTGACCCCGCGGTAATGGCAAGTCCTTTTATAACGACTATTGTAGATGCGGTTTCATTGCTTATATACTTCCAGATAGCCTCCTACGCGCTGGGATTATGAGGCTTTATTTCCAAACAAAAGGACAGAGAAATTTCAAATTTCTCTGTCCTTTTGTTGTCGGCAGCTATTGATATTTTTGCGATAATGTGTTATAATTACTGTTGATTTTATTTATCGGAGGGATTTATGACCGACTCGTGGGATAAATTATACGAAGACTGCGTCTCCTGTGAGGCGTGTGAATTATGCAAAACAAGAACCAACTGCGTTTTCGGCGTGGGTAATCGCAACGCGGATATTATGTTTATAGGTGAAGCGCCCGGTGAGAACGAGGACAAAACAGGTGTGCCGTTCGTAGGTCGCGCGGGACAGCTGCTCGACAAGTATCTTTATGCGGTCGACATACCGAGAGATAAGGTATACATAGCTAACATTCTCAAGTGCCGTCCCCCAAAGAACAGAGACC
>JAFTHJ010000133.1 GCA_017457465.1 Clostridia bacterium
ATTCGCCGCTCTTCACGAGTGTGTGTAAAAGCCTTTCAGCCTCGCCTGTGTCTGCCGCCTCGTGTACCGAAAAGCCGAGCGCCATAAATCCGAGAACGCTGTCGCGCTCTCCTATAATTCCAATCTTATACATAGCTCGTCCTCAACCTTTCCTTGATAACGTCAGCTCCAAGCCCCGCATCCTTACCCGCAAGGATTATGCGGAGATTCTTGACCTCGTATTCAAGCGCTACAAGATATCCGACTATAACGGGAGCGCCGAACGGGGTATATTTTGCTTTCTTTGCCTTTTCCATCCACAGGTCATCCGCCGCCTTCTCTATGAGATAGAGAGGAGAAGTGTGTCCTACCTGCTTGACAAGGTCTGCGTAGCGGGAATATTCAAGCTCCTCGAAGAGGACCTGCGCACCGTGCTCAAGCGCCGCTATGAAGAAGTCAAGTCCGAGCGTACCGCCCTCAAGATAAACCTCTCTCATAAACGGCTCTGCCGCGAAATAGAGCTTCATTCCCATAATTCTCACGCAGGTCATAATATTGAGCAGGTCTATTTTTGTCTGAACAAGCTCGATGATATAATCAACGCCCGTTGCTTTTGCCGCCTCGAGCATATCCGCGAAACAGGCTCTGTCGAGAATCAAGTCTATCTGCTGGGGATTGGAGCTTTCGGCAAACGCTTCAAGCGCCCTCGGAATTGCCTCCGACATATGCGTGGGCAGGGCGGAATAGTCCTTTTCCCTGATAGCTTCGACTATAGTATCGGTGGGAACCGTTCCAAGTCCGAAGAGCATATCTCCGAAATCAACCCCGCGGCTGTTGCACTTTATTACCGCTTTTATATTGTTGCAATCGTACTGATACCGCAAAAAGTTCGCAATGGGGGCATCCGCGCACATATCGGACACTTCCGAATATGCTGTCGCAAGTACCGAGAGAAGCGTGTCCTCACGCGCTATTTGCTCCGCCTCGTCCTCTCCCTTGCGGATTATCTCGAATCCGTATTCGGGGAGCGCGGCTATTATATCCGACGACGACTTTGCTTCAAGGAAGCGTTCTGTCGTCTCACGGCTGATAACCGAATTTTCAAGCGCTCTCACCCTTGCGGAGGCGTACATAAAATCGGTATCCTTGTATTTGAGAGCCATCAGTTAAACTCCTTTATTGTTTATCGAACAAAATATGGCTGACACGCGCCTCCATAGCGGGACGCGACTGCTCAAAGAGCATAGATATCGAGCTGTTTATCTCGATATTTCCGTATTTGAGGATAAGACCGCCGTCAATCTTTGCCGTCTCTCTCGAGAGCTTGGTTTTCGCTATGACGTCGGAATTGCTCTTTCCGACAAGTCTTCGGCGAAGATTTTCCATCAGAGCCTTTCCGTGCTTTGCGAGGTCGCGCTCGTTGAGGATTATCTCATAGCATTCCGCTGTAGGGGCATCCTCCTCGCCGTAGACCTCACGGCTTATCCTTTCATCCTCCGACTGACGCATAAGGACTGTCACCAGCATAGAGGTGAGGAAATCCAGATATTTATCGTCGGGGAGGTAGAGAATTTCTTTTTTAGCGTTTTCAAAAGCCTTATCGATAAGAGCGCTTTGCGCCGAGAGCGCGGCGTTTCTTTGCTCCATTGCCGCCGAGGATTTCGCTCTTGAGACGATGGCTGACGCCTCTGCCTCGGTGCGCTCCTCTATATCCCGTCTTATCTTTTCGGCTTTGCGCTTATATTCGTCCGCGATTCTTCTGCATTCGGCATCAGCCGCCGCGCGTGTTTTTGCGGCGTCGTTATTTGCCTCGGCAAGAATCTTATCGGTTATTTTGCTTAAACCAGTCATTAAAACCTCCGTTACCGAATATACGGCGTGATAATAGGTGCTTCTTTATTACTTGTAAAGAAGAACGAGCAACAGAGATACGAGTACGGCGAAGATAGCGTATGTTTCAACAAGTGCCGCGGAGGTGATAGCCTTACCTACCTCTTTAGGTCTCTTTGCGATAAAGGAAATACCCGCAGCCGCAACCTTACCCTGCTTTATAGCCGAGTAGTAGCCGACGATAGCTATCGGGAGAGCAGCCATAAGGAAGTAAGCGCCTTGAGCAACTGTCAGCTCAACTACCTCACCCGAGAGGATTCCCATTTTGAAGATTATAAGGAATGCGGTGATAAGTCCGTAGATACCCTGTGTTCCGGGGAGCGCCTGAAGAATAAGTGCCTTACCGAACTTGGAGGGGTCCTCCGAGAGCATACCCGAAGCAGCCTCGCCAACGAGACCTACGCCCTTTGCGCTTCCCATTCCCGCAAGTCCTGCTGCGAGAACCGCACCGAATATTGCGATATTGTTACCTGAAAAGATTAAGCTGATGAGTTCGCTGATTGTCATTGTTTTTTCTCCTTTTAACTTTTAGTTTGAATTGATTTATTCGTTTGTATATTTGTCCGAGGGAGCGGCGGGCTCAAAGGCTCTGCCTCCGTCCTCGTAAAATTTATTGAAGAACTCGATATACTGCAAACGCGAGGTGTGAACGAAGGTTCCCAGTACGTTAAGCACGATATTGAGCAGGTGACCTATGAGGAATGCGATAACCAGACCGATAAAGCCGCCAACCGTAGGTCCTCCTATTGTTCCGAGAATGTTAACCACCTGCGCGATTACCGCCGCGGCAAGACCGAGGGCGAGTATTCTCGAATAGGAGAGCAGGTCGGACGCGTAGCTTATAAGGTCGTAAAGTCCGAGCAACCCCTTTAGGAATTTCATTATTATATTCTTTTCGCTTCTTCCGTGTGTCAGAACTATAACGGCAACTGCCGCGATAGTTACCCACTTGCCCACAGAGGGCGCAAGGAAGAGAAGTCCGAGTCCCGCAAAGAGCAGCCAGTATGCGCCGATATCGAGTATCGCGTCGAGAACCTTGCCCTCGCGGCACAGGATATAGAATTTGACCGCCATTCCCGCGATAAGGTGCACGGCACCGATGCCGAGCGACACGAGCAGGAATCCGACGGGATTCTGGAGCGGGTCGAAGAGAAGCGCCACGTTCGGAGCACTCGCTCCGAGAAGCGCGAGGTTAGGAAGCTCGGATTCCGCCATACCCAGCATATTTCTCATAAACGCCAGAGGCAGGTCTCCGAAATACGAGCCGAACAGAACGCCGCCTATGATACAGGATATTCCGCAATAGCCGAACATCAGAAGGAAGCGCTTCATACTCTCGGACGGGTGAATTATCTTGACCGCCGCGAAGCAGACCAGAGAGAGCACCAGACCGTATCCCGCGTCGGCAAACATTATTCCGAATATTATAAAGTAGAAGATACTCATAATAAACGTCGGGTCAAAGCCTCCGTAAACGGGGTAGGCATACATTCCGAGAACCCACTCGAAGTTTTTGGCGTACGCGTTGTTTTCGAGCAGTATCGGGGGATTATCCTCCTCGGTAGGCTCCTCCATACTGTACGCGCACTCGAATCTGTCGAGCGTCTCGCAGACCTTTTTCTCGTTCTTTTCGGGAACCCAGCCGTTTATGATAACCGTAGATTTGGTCGAGAGAAGCTTCTGCATATTCTCGGTTGCCGTCAGCGAGGTCTGCTCTATGTCGTAGAGAATTTCGACCGCCGTGATGTTATCGGCAAGACCGACGAGCTTGTCCGTAAGGGCGTCGGTCTCGGTACGCAGGGCGTCTATCTGTTTTTTCAGCTCTTTTGTATACTCCGCCGCGGTCTTATCGACCGAGCTGAAGGTTACTCGCGTAAATCCGTATTTTGAGAGAGCTTTCAGCACCTCGTCGGCATCCTGCTTACAGAATACGAGCGAGATATAAATTCCCGAGGCATCCGAGCAGAGCAGCTCTGCCACGGCTCCCGCCGTATAAAGCTCCTTGCCTATTACACCGAGGTCGCTTCCCGCGGGGAGTGAGCCGAGCAGGATGTCTGTCCGAGCCGTTTCCGTCATATTCAGGGGAAGGTCATACTTTATCCACGGCGCGACAGAGGCAAGTGTTGCCGAGAGTTTGTTTATTTCATTTTTTATTTCGTTCTGACGCGCTATCGCATCATTTGCCGAATCCACCGTAAATCGAGCCTTGTCGGCATATCCGTCGCTGACGAATTTGTCTTTTTTCACCTTTATTTTTTGGGCGAACAGACCTTTCTTGCGGTGTGTGTATTTATCGAGAATATTTATCGCTTCGCTTATCCTCGAAAGACTGCTCTCAAGCTCCGAGCGTCGGGCGTCGCAGTTTACCTTGCGGACGGGGAGAGTTTCCTTTATTTCCTCGTCATCCGCCGTATCTATCTGAACGCACTTCAGATTCACGAGCTTTCGTATGAGTGTGTCGGAGTCGGCATTGTGGGCGAACACGGTCAGCTTTTTCATAGAGCTTATTGACATTGTTCTGTTATTCCTCCGATAATATATCATACCGCCTCACGCATATTGAGTCCCGCGGAGCCGTAATTCTCCTTTGCTTCGGCTTCGGCAGCCTCCCTGCTGTGGAGAATCATTTCGTTTGCCTTCTCGCGTATAAGCTCAAGCTTTTGTTCGTTCTCGGCAGTCACACGGAGCTCGGTCTGCTCACACAGTCTTTTTCCGAGTCTCTCGGTGTCTGCAATACGCGTTTTTGCCTGTGCCGAGGCAGATGCGCGGATTTGTTCCGCTTTATCCTCTGCTTCTTTGATTTTGAGTATCGTTTCCTTTGACAAGATTTCACCGCCTTTCAGGAAATATCTGCGCAAAATGCAAATATATAATATTATTTACAATGATACCATATTTTAGCAAATTTTTCAAGGACTTTGCACAACTTTTTACCTTATATACAAAAAATATATACAAAAAATATTATGAATTTTATAATATGGGTGTAAAGAACAGGGCTTTTCCGTCTGTTCCCGCCGAGGTCATTCCTGTCGGAGCGGTTGGAATTTTGATTCCAAGCTCCCGAGAAATAAGCCTTGCGGCGTATTTTGGCGGCAACAGCTCACATTCGCGGAGCGACCATACCTGATATTCCTCGAAAAGTGTGCGACTCTCGCCCCGAAATTGCGCCGAGCTTACCTGTGTCAGCACACAAATCAAGCTTTCCGAGAAATAGGTGAGGTCGGCGCGGAGCGAATAAGATTTTTTTCTATAAATATATTTTTGTTGAGATAGCGCCTTATATTCTTCGCAAAGCAGAGGAAAGGCAGATTCTTCGCACCATTTTATGAAATTGTTTGAAATATCGGAATAAAAATCCGTTATCGCGGGTAAGTTTTCGACTTGCGGTACCGACGCGCTTAACTTCATTATTTCATTTCCCTCGAATACAAAACGGCGGCGCTTGACGGCATAAGTATACATTGCGATTCTCCTTTGGAAAATATTTCACAATATATGATATACCTTCAAGCGCCGCTATATTCCGCGCTATCAGCTCATAACTCCCGCGTCGAGAGTGAACATTCTGTTGACCGATTCAAGCAGAGCGGGGTATTTCTCAAGCTCCCCCGATGCCGTAAGCTCCTTGGCTTCGGCAAATGCCCGATTCAGAAGTCCCGTATCGTCACAGAGCTGCGCAAGTCTGAATCTGACTCCGCCGCTCTGACGGATGTCGGCACTGTCGCTGTTGTGAAGAAAGTCTCCCGGGCCTCGCATCTCAAGGTCTTTTTCGGCGATAGCGTATCCGTCGTAGGTCGACTTCATAGTCTGCAATCTCTGCGCCGCGTTCCCCTCCTCCGCATCGGAGACGAGTATGCAATAGGATTTTCTCGCGCCTCTGCCCACACGTCCTCTTAACTGGTGGAGCTGTGAGAGTCCGAAGCGCTCGGCGTTCTCAATTATCATAAGCGAGGCGTTCGGGACGTTCACGCCGACCTCGATAACTGTCGTTGAAACAAGTATGTCGGTTTCACCCGCCGCGAATCTCTTCATAACGGCTTCCTTTTCCGCCGCCTTCATTTTTCCGTGGATATACTCGACTCGCATATCCGAAAAGGTATTCGATATCTGCTCGGAAAACTCGACCGCGGCTTTAAGCGGCGGTCTCGCTCTGACGTTACCGTCACCGTCTATATCGCCGAGGTCGATATCTCCCTCCTCCTCGGTCTCCTCCACAGCGGGGCACACGATATAGACCTGTCCGCCCTCGTCTACCTGCTTTTTTATAAATCCGTTGAGGCGCTCACGGTAGCTTTCGTTCACCGCGAAGGTATCAACCCTCTGTCTTCCCGCGGGCATCTCGTCGATAAGCGACAGCTCAAGGTCGCCAAAGAGAGCGAGAGCCATAGAGCGCGGTATCGGTGTCGCGCTCATTACCAGAACGTGGACACCTCTGCTCTTGTCCGAGAGCTTCATTCTCTGATTCACTCCGAAGCGGTGCTGCTCATCGGTTACGACGAGTCCGAGGTCTGCAAATTTTACACCCTCGGTAAGCAGAGCCTGTGTGCCTATGACTACCTGTGTACGCTCCTCGGGGTTCTCGGAGCAGAGAGAGGAGTAAATTTCGAGCTTTTTGGCTTTCTTGACCGAGGAGGTCAGTAGCTCACACTTGACGCCAAGCTGTGAGAGCAGCTCACGCAGGTCGTTGTAATGCTGTATGGCAAGTATCTCGGTCGGAACCATAAGCGCCGCCTGTCTGCCGTTTTTTACCGCTATATATATTGCCGCGGCGGCGCATACCGTCTTTCCGCAGCCTACGTCTCCCACGATTATTCTGCTCATAGCCGAGCCCATCGCCATATCACGTCTTACCTCGTCTATGACGCGCTTCTGCGCACCCGTCAGCTCATACGGAAGCAGAGAGAGCAGGGGGGATATATCTCCGTCGGGACAGGGTGGAGCGACCTCGGCGCGACGCTTGACCTTCGTAAGCGACAGCCCAAGAGCGAATGTGAAGAATTCATCGAATATCAGCCGCTTTTTCGCCGCCGCGAGGGCGACGTAATTTTCGGGGCGGTGGATATTTTTGGTTGCGTAGGAGAGAGTGCAGAGCGAGTTGCGTCTGCGTATATCCTCGGGGAGCGAATCCTCTGCCGCGCTTGTGTTCACCGAGTCAAATACCGTGTCTATATCCTTGTTTATCTGCTTTTGCGAGAGTCCCTCGGTCAGTCGGTATACCGATGTGAGCGGGGGCAGAGGAGCATCCTCGGAAAATGGCTCATAGGCGGGAGAGGACATAGCGAATCTCTTTCCCTTGCGCTCGACCTTTCCGTAAAATCTGAACTGCGCTCCGAGTTGGAAAACATTCTTCAGAAAATTCTGATTGAAATATATTATCTCGCAAACTCCGCTGTCGTCATAAGCCTTGAATTTAAGCAGGGAAAGTCTGCCGCGAAGTGTTGATACCTTTGGCTCTGTGGCTACCGTGAGGATAACGGCGTTTTTCGTGTCGGGCTCCGCTTCGGTGAGCAGCTTGACGTCTCCTCTGTTCTCATATCGGGCGGGGTAATGCGAGAGCAGGTCACCCAGCTCACGTATGCCGAGCCGCGCGTATGCCGCCGCCTTTGCGGGACCTCTGCCGCGGAGAGAGCTTATATCGGAATTCAGACTGTAAGCCATAGATGCCTCCTTAAAAAATACTTATACTGTTATTATACACTTGTAAAAAGCGACTGTCAAGGGGGATTGCTTCCAACCAAATAAGCCGAAGAGGATGACCTGATTTTGAAAATATTTACAAAGTCGGCGTTTTTTTGTATTGACAATCCGAAAATAGTGCGGTATAATAATGTGTAAACAGAATTTTTGGAGGTTTAACCCATGAAGAAGTTTTTTGCAATAATACTTGCCGCTCTTTTGCTTCTCACATTCGCTTCCTGTAAGAAGATCGAGGAAGAAGGCGAAACAAATGAGAATGTTTTGGAGAATGAGTCCGAAATATACGAGGATGCCGATAGCGGCGACGTATTTACATACGCCGTAAACGAGATTGGAACATACGAGATTCTTGATTTTACATCGAAGAACAACGAGCCTCACAAGGTAGAGATTCCCGACGAGATAGACAATATTGAGGTTTCGGGAATAGCCGCTGACGCTTTCAAGGTCAAGAACTATATTTCCGAGGTAGTTATTCCCGAATCTGTCGTATACATCGGCGATTACGCGTTTTACGGATGCAACTATCTGACAAAGGTAGTTATGGCTGACTCGGTCAAGGAGATTGGAATAGGCGCGTTTGATAGCTGCATAGCTCTGGCGTCTGTAAATATTTCGGCTAATATCAAAGTAGTATCCGAGTTTGCGTTCCGCAACTGTACCGCTCTTGCTTCTCTTACCATTCCCGCATCCGTTGAGGAGATTCAGGCAGGTGCGTTCAGAGACTGCGAGACACTCAAGGAGCTTACGATTCCCGAGACAGTTAAGGTTATCGGAGACTGCGCTTTCTATGGCTGTACCGCTCTTGAGAAGGCAACTCTTCCCGCGGAGATAGAGTCCTGCGGCAGATTTGTATTCACAGCAAGTAAGGAAGGCTTCAAGATAGTCGGCGAAGCGGGAAGCTGGGCAGAGACCTATGCTACCGAAAACGGACACGTATTTGAGGCTGTAGTCGTAGAAACCGTTGAAACAACCGCGGAAACCACCGGAGAAACAACCGCGTAAGTAAAAATTTGAATATCACAAAAGGAGCTTTCCGAGGAAGGCTCCTTCTTTTATTTGATTTAAAAATCATTTATCCCCGAGGCGTTGTGAAATCAGCTCGGCAACCTCTTTCGCGACGGTCTCTGTTTTTGCAAGACTCTCTCCCTCGACCATAACCCGTATGAGCGGCTCGGTTCCCGAGGGACGGACTACTATTCTTCCCGAGCTGCCGAGTCTTTCCTTGACCTCGGCTATCTTTTTTTCTATCTCCTTGTCGGTATAAAACGCTATCTTTCCTTCGGCGGAAATCTTGAGGTTGACAGTGGTTTGCGGATACCGCTTCATCACCGCCGCAAGTTCGGAGAGCGGCTTTGCCTCGCGTTTCATATGGCAGAGGAGCTGGGTTGCGGTGAGCTGACCGTCGCCCGTGGTGGCGAAGTCGCGGAAAATGATATGTCCCGACTGTTCTCCGCCAAAGGAATAATCCTCAAGAATCATCTCCTCAAGAACGTATCTGTCTCCGACCTTTGTCGCGACGAATTTGAGTCCGTTCTCCTCGCAGAACTTACTGAATCCGAGGTTTGTCATTACCGTACCGACCACAGCGCCACGGTTGAGCTTTCCTCTCTTTTTCAAATCAAGGGCGCATATTGCCATTATCATATCGCCGTCTATCTCTCTGCCTCGCTCGTCTATGCAAAGGCACCTGTCGGCATCTCCGTCAAAGGCGATTCCACAGTCGAGAGAGTTTGCCACAACATACTTGGCGAGTCCGTCGATGTGTGTCGAGCCGCAATTTTCGTTGATATTTACCCCATCGGGCTTGTCGTTGAGGATATGCACCTCGGCGCCAAGCTCCTCGAAAAGCGCTCTTGCCGTGACCGATGCCGCGCCGTTGGCACAGTCAACCGCGATTTTGAGTCGGTCGAGTGAGTGAGGGGCGCTGTTTTTTACGTGCCTGATATAGTCAGCGGCGGCGTCTTTTGCATAGCTCACACGCCCGACCTCTCCGCCGATGGGAGATTTTAGCGGCGTGACCTTGTCAAGCACTATCTCCTCTATCCTCTCCTCAAGCATATCGGGGAGCTTGAATCCGTTACCGCTGAATATTTTGATTCCGTTATATTCAGCTGGGTTATGCGAGGCGGATATCATAACTCCGGCGTCTGCCTTATACCCGACGACGAGATGCGCTACGGCGGGAGTTGGTATCACTCCGAGTCTGATGACGTCGGCTCCTACCGAGCAAAGTCCCGCGGTTAGAGCGGAGTCGAGCATTTCCGAGGATGCTCTCGTGTCGCTTCCTATCACAAATACGGGGCGTCTGCGGCAGCCGTCGGAAAGCACTGTCGCGGCGGCGCGACCTATTTCCATCGCAAGTTCACAGGTAAGCTCTGTGTTGGCTACTCCTCTGACTCCGTCGGTTCCGAAAAGTCTTCCCATTGTATATATTTCCTTTCTTGGTTCAAATTTTTGTTACTATCTGTCCCTGCGACTTGAAAATACTGTTCGGGGGGACTGTTCCGCGGACACTTGAAAGAGGATAGACCACGGATTGTCTGCCTATGACCGTTCCCGGGTTGAGCACACTGTTGCAGCCTATCTCAACGAAATCTCCTATCATAGCGCCGAATTTTTTTAAGCCTGTTTCAATATATCCCTCCTCCGTCCGTACTCTTACGGGCGTCTTGTCACTCTTGACGTTTGAGGTTATCGCACCCGCGCCCGTGTGTGAGCGGTATCCGAGGATAGAATCGCCCACATAGTTGAAGTGCGGGACCTGAACGCAGTCGAAAAGAATGGCGTTTTTTAATTCGCAGGAGTTTCCTACGACACAGCCGTCCCCAACAATAACAGAACCTCGGATGAGAGCGCCTGTGCGAACCTCTGTGTCTGCGCCGATTATGGCGGGACCGCATATGGTTACGTTTTGGGCGACTCTGGCGCGTTTTGAAATGCGCACGTCATCCGAGGGTGAGTAATATTCGTCTGTCGGCAAGTCCGCAATGAGCTTCCTTGTGAACTCCTTTATCTCGGGCAGTGTCTGCCACGGATATTCGAATTTCTCAAGCAGCTCCTTCGCCGCGG
This sequence comes from Clostridia bacterium, assembly GCA_017457465.1. Lineage (GTDB taxonomy): Bacteria > Bacillota > Clostridia > Oscillospirales > CAG-272 > HGM12713. The sequence continues at coordinate 10,642 of JAFTHJ010000133.1, forward strand.
TATGCGACAAGTCAAACAGGTCTTTGGTTTTCAGGGAGTACATTTTTTCCTCCTTTCTAAAAAATGATATATAAAACCGTGCCGAGGCACGGATTTATAGCGGATATTTATATTATGGTTTATATAAATTCCAGATATTCCTCGAGACAGAGGTCGGAAAAATATATAGCCGTCGCGGCGTCTCTGCCGACAAAGCGGTAATGCCACGATTCATAGCTATAAGAGGTGATATGAGTTTTGTTCTCGGGGTATCGGAGTATGAAGCCGTATTTATAGGCGTTATCCGAGAGCCACTTGAAGGCGGCGGTCTTTTCGAAATCCGTGTTGTTCAGTCCGTTTTTCATTCCCGAGGTGATAAAGTCCACGCAAAGTCCGCTCTGATGCTCACTTGTTCCCGGACGAGCCGAGGTTTTCAGCACCTCCGCCTCCGCCGCATCGCGGGTGTATCCCTTTTTGATATAGCCGTTTATATATTCCTCAAAGAGCTCCACCTGATATTGGTAATCTCTGTATGCGCTTGTGACATAAGCGCCGTTGTTCGGGATATCCCGATACATTGCGGCTACCATTGCTATGAGTGCTTCCGAGGCGCATTCATCGAGATAATAAAGCTCACCCTGTCCCGTATATTTTGAGGGCAGGGGAGTCTCGGATAGATTTTCGGGAACAAAGCTCTCGGAGAGCGGGTTTTGGGGATTAACGAGCATAAGATACGGGGTGTCGTCCTCGGGGACTATGTACTGCAGATAGCTGGTTACATCAGCATTATATTCAAAAGTTATGCCCGATGTGCTTTGAATTGCCGAGACAGCCGTGAAATCCGCGCTAGAGAATGTTATATCCTCATTGTAAGTCACGTCCTCAACGGTGTAAGTGAGGCGGGTTATGCTCACTGTATGCTTCGCGCGGTCGCTCTTGAACTCGATTCCCGTTTCGACCGCCTTGGATATTACGTCATACGGAACGAGGCAGGTGCCGTTCTTGATTATCGCGGGAGCGGGGATAACCACCTTGGTGGCGTTTATTATAGCGTATTCGCTCTCGTTTGTGAATTTGATATACTGCTCATCCGATACGACATATTTCATAGTATTCTCCGAGCCGCTTACCGAAAGCTCGGCATACTGCGCGAGTTTGTTCATATCGATATAAAGGACCTCGTCGATAACTATTTTTTCGTATTTTATTCTTATTTCTTCCTCACCGAAGGTGAAAAGATAGTCGCGCTTGTTTTTTCCGTTCGCAAGACCTGTCGCCATATATACGCACAAAAATACGAGCAGGGCGACAAGCGCCGTGACAAAGACCGATATTATAACGGTCAGAGCGGTATTCTTTTTCGCGAATTTAACAAGCTTACTCTGCTTTTTTCTTTCGGGCGGGGGAATATTGCTCCTGTCCTCCTGTTCGGCAAGGCTTGACTGAAGCATCTGAAGCTCCGCGGAGTTCAGCTCACTTTCCTTGCTCTCTATCGGGGACATATCGTCTTTTTTCATCTCAATACCTCTTACGGTTTATTTTCAACAATTATGAAGAATGGGGACGTGGGAGAATTCAGAATGTTTATCTTTGTGGCGCAGACCTTATATCTTGAAAGCCCCGCGAGATAGTCACATATAAGCTTACCCTCCTCGGCACCCTCGGGATGACCTGGGTATACGGCAATGAGGAGTATGTCGTCGGGCGCCATAAGAGATAGAGCCGCCTCTAGAGCGTGGAGTGGGGTTGAGCGCATTGTCGTTCTCTGTGTGTCGCTTCCCGGCAGATATCCGAGATTAAA
>JAFTHJ010000134.1 GCA_017457465.1 Clostridia bacterium
GAACCTGCCGTTTATGACAGATGCCGAAGAAATAAAAACTCTCAAGCGCGGCTTGGAGCTTCTGAATAAGAATGCCGCCTACCGCTGGGAGAAGAACAAAATGGGAAGCAAGGTTTTTCACCTGCTGACCGACGCTGCCGTATCGGGCGACGGAGTCCTGTATTGCTACTGGGACCCCGCAGTCAGAGGAGGGCAGGGCTTTGACGGTGACATTGTCACCGAAATTATAGACAATTCCAATCTGTTCGTGGCAGATACCAACCGCGCGGATATACAGTCGCAGGACTATATAATTCTGTCAAGTCGCGCGAGTGTGTCCTCTCTGCGGCGCGAGGCTATGAGGTACGGAGTCTCGGCACAGGAGGCAATGAGAATATGTCCCGACGGAAAAGGCGATACCCACCCCACAGACCTCTCGGCTCTTGAACTTGACGGAGACGAGGAGGTGAAGACCACCTATATAATCAAATTCTGGCGGGAGGACGGCAAGGTGGTCTTTGAAAAATCAACGCAGGATTGCGTGATAAGGAGGGTATATACAGACGCCAGACTTTACCCCGTGGCGTACTTCAACTGGTCTCCCACCAAGAACAGCTTCCACGGAACGTCCCCCGTCACATCCCTTATTCCCAACCAGAAGTATGTGAACCGCGCATATGCTCTCGCGATGAAGCATATGACCGACACTGCTTTTTCAAAGGTTGTTTACGATAAATCCAAGATTCCCGAATGGTCAAACGGTGTTGGCGAGGCTATAGCCGCGCTCGGCGGAGGAAATATTTCAGACGCCGTATCGGTGGTGGGCGTGGGCGATATGCAGGACGGATATATGGACCTGATAGACAGTGCCGTGGCTCTTACAAAGGAGCTTACGGGGGCTACAGATTCCGCCCTCGGAAATATCGAAGCCAACAACACCAGTGCCATTATCGCCCTTCAGGAAAGCTCGAGAATAACCCTTGAGCAGATAAGTGCGGCATATTACCAGTGCATAGAAGATATGGCAAATATCTGGGCTGATATGATGTGCGCGTATTATCCAAAGCAGAGATTTTTGCCGTATAAGGACGGAGAGGAGCTTTCGGTGGGAGAGGCGGATTTTGAGCTGTTCAGGCGCGGTATGCTTTGCGCGAGAGTCGACGTGTCTCCCGTTGCGAGATATAGCGCTGTGAGTGCGCAGAATATGCTCGATAAGCTGCTTGACGGAGGACATATCTCGCCGTCGGCATATGTTAAGCGCTTACCCGCGGGGCTTGTTCGCGACAGACAGGCGCTTATTGAGGAGATAGAATACAGAAACGAAGGAGAGCAAAAAGATGATTGAGATAGAAACAGTTATCGAAGAGGAGAAAAAGGATGAAGAAACTGAAGAGCTTTTGGGCGAAGATTCTGTTGATGATGGCGGAGCTGATATTCCTGAAGCTGATGAGGCAGCTTCAGAGAGCCTTGAGGACTCTGCTTCGGAGACCGAGGCGCTGAAAGAGGAGATAAGACAGCTCAAGGCGGCTCTTGAACAAAAGGAGGCGGAGCAGTCCAGAATACTCTCGCAGATAAGTGAATTTTCGGAGGTTTTTCCGAAGAAGTCGCTCGAGAGTGTTCCAGCCGAGGTCTGGGAGAGCGTTAGCGGAGGCATTCCTCTTGCGGCGGCTTACGCGCTTTATGAAAAAAAGGCGCAGTCGGGCAGGGAACTTGCGCAGTCGGTCAACGCTAGAAACGCCGAGCGAAGCTCGGGTGCTGTCGGCAGAGAGAGCGGCAGCGAATACTATTCTCCCGCGGAGGTAAGAAAAATGTCCGCGGCAGAGGTAAGAAAAAACTACAACACAATTATTGAATCCATGAAAAAATGGAGCTGAAAAAGAAAGGATAAAAAATTATGGCAATTACAAACTTTATTCCCACAATATGGAGCGAAACACTTTACACACAGCTTGATAAGCAGTACATAGCCGTCGCAAACAGTAACAGAGAGTTCGAGGGCGATATTAAAGAGAAGGGCTCTGTCGTAAGAATCTGCGGAGTCGGCGAGGTCACCGTAAGCGATTATACCAAGAATACCGATATGAGCACCCCCCAGAGCCTCTCGGATACAGTCAAGGAGTTGGCGGTTGATCAGGCTAAATACTTCAACTTCCAGATAGATGATATCGACAAGGCACAGTGCACTCCCAAGCTTATGGACGCGGCAATGAAGGTTGCGGCAAACGCCCTCGCAAACGAGGCAGACGCGCATATCTTCGGACTTTATGCGGACGCGGGTAATACCGTCAAGGTTGAATCGGCTACCGAGGAGAATATTATCGACGCGCTCATCAAGGCTCGTACAAAGCTTTACGAGAACAATGTTTCCGACGCGAACGATGTCGTTATCGAGGTATCTCCCGCGGTTGCGGAGCTGATTCTCAAGGCAAAGGTCAACCTCGCGACCGACAACACGGCTTCTCTTGAAAACGGTTGCATCGGCAGCATCGGAGGCTGCAAGATATTCGTTTCCAACAATATCATTGCCGACAGCGAGAGCGTTGAGGGCGTTACTTTCTACAAGTGTATGGCGCGTACCAGACGAGCTATCGCGTTTGCCGAGCAGCTCTCCGAGATAAACGCATACCGTCCCGAAAAGAGATTCGCGGACGCGGTCAAGGGACTTTACCTCTACGGAGCGAAGGTCGTATATTCGGGTGAGCTCGTTCTGCTTGACATAGGCGTCGCGAACTGATAGGAGATAGCCTTGAAAAACAAAGACGTATACGATAGCGCTCTGCGCATACTCGCCGAGAAGGATGTCGCGGAGGCGAACGAGGATTACGAGGAAAGAGCGCCCTATCTTCTTGCTACCTTTTGCGCCGAGAGCGCCGAGGCGGACAGGATATACAGACGAGTCAACGGACTTCCCGAGGCTCATCCCGTGAACGCGGTCTTTGTGCCTCTGACCGATGAATTCCCCTGCAGTCCACGATTTTGCTCGGCTGCGGCTACATACCTTGCGGCAATGCTCATTTTCGACGACAACACCGAGCTTTCCGATAAGCTCTTCGAGAGATATTCGGATATGATGTCGTCTATATGCTACGAGCTTCCCGCGCTCGTTGAGCCGATAAGGGACAAACATTTCTTCTAAACCAAAGGTTTAGGCAAAAAGCTGCCAATCTCTTGACAAATCTAAAAAACGACTTTATAATTAAGGACAGTTGATAGATTTTCGGAGGTTGGCAGCTATGGATTTTACAAAGCTTGATAAATATATGGACAGACTTACCGACAGAGGAATACCCTTCGCGGACCTCGCGGTAAGCAAGGACGGAAAGATAGTATACCGCCGTCTTGTCGGATTTTCGGACGCGGAGCAGACGAAGCCGCTTGACGGAACAGAGCTTTACTGGCTCTTTTCTGTCTCGAAGGTGCTTACCTGTACTATGGCAATGAAGCTTGTGGAGGAGGGAAAAATACGCCTTGACGCACCCGTGTCGGATTATCTTCCCTCTTATAAGAACATCTTCGTCCGAAATAGGGACAACACAGTAACGAGAGCGCAGAACGAGATGAAGATAGTGCATCTTTTCACTATGACGGCAGGACTTGACTACAATGTCAAGTCTCCGAATATCGTCAGAGCGATAGAGCGGAGCGGGGGAGATACACTCGAGGTCGTTTCCTCATTCGTCGAAGCGCCTCTGAACTTCGAGCCCGGGACACATTATAGATACAGTCTGTGCCACGATGTCCTCGGGGCGGTCGTCGAGGTCGCATCGGGAATGAAATTTTCGGAGTATGTGAAAAGGTATCTCACCGAGCCGCTTGAGATGAAGAATACGGGATTTAAGCCCACCGAGGAGCAGCTCTCTCGCTTTGCGACTATGTACCGATACGATAACGGTACCGCAACGGCGACGCCGATGGAGCTTACCAACGAGCTTATCCTCGGGGATAAATACGAGAGCGGCGGCGCGGGAATTTTCAGTAATACGACTGATTATATCAAATTTGTCACAGCTCTCGCAAACGGCGGCGTAGCGGAGAACGGCTACCGTCTGCTTAAGCCCGAGACGGTGCAGATGATGACGAAAAATTATCTGACCGACTCGCAGAGAACCGAATTTGTCAGCACGAAATTTTTCGGCTACGGCTGGGGACTCTGCGGCAGAGTGCATCTTGACCCCATCGTTTCGGAATCGCTCTCGCCCGTCGGCGAGTTCGGTTGGGACGGCGCGGCTAATTCCTTTTCGATGATAGACTTAACCAACAGAGTAGCGTTCTTTTTGGGTAAGCAGGTTCAGGGCTGCGCGTACGGACACCATGAGATAGACCCCACCGTGAGAAATCTCGTGTACGAGGGACTTGATTCCTGATTGCGAAAAAGTAAGTAATACGCGATAAAAAACTATTGACACGGAAATTTTTCTGTGGTATAATACAAGGTGTTCGCCGAACGGCGAACACCTTAAAAATATTTATTGGGATATAGCCAAGTTGGTAAAGGCACAAGACTTTGACTCTTGCACTACGCTGGTTCGAGTCCAGCTATCCCAGCCAGAAAAAAGCACTTGCGTGAGCAAGTGCTTTTATGCTATAATAAAAGCAACAATATCCCACAGGAGAGAATTTTATGCCAAACGGATGCATATCAATAGACAGAGTCTTATCAAGGCTTGACGAATATCTGAATAAAAACGATTACGCCGCGGCGGAGAGGCACCTGCTTTACTGGCTCGACGAGGCAGAGCGAGGCTGCGACGCGCGAACCGCGCTCACCTTTCTCAACGAGCTTATGGGACTTTACCGAAAGCTCGGTAGGCGTGAGGACGCGCTGGGCTGTGCTGAAACGGCTCTCGCAAAGATAGAGAGTCTGGGTATATCGCATCAGGTC
>JAFTHJ010000135.1 GCA_017457465.1 Clostridia bacterium
AAGACAGAGGCAACAGAGGCTACTACCACGGCTGAAACAACAACTGCGGCAGAGACAACCGCAGAGGAAAAGTCGGGATGCGGAAGCTCTGTTGGAGTTTCTATGATAGCTATGGCTATCACGGCTGTCGGAGTAACCACGGTTGCTATAGGCAGAAAAAAGAGAAGATAATTTAGAACGGAGGTTCAAATTATGAAATTGATTCGTATACTTTCTATTGTTCTTGCGCTTCTTATGGTGATGAGTTGCTTAATCTCCTGTAAGAAGAACGACGAGGGCGGAGAAGAGACAACCGTTTCCACAACGGGTCCCGACGCTCCTAACCCTATGTATGATGAAGACGGTGGCGGAAGGGACTTCGTATTCCTTACCCGTGACCATACAGAAGAGTTCACTTATTCCTACCTTGAGGTAGGCGCTGAAGATACCGGAGAGGGTGAACGAGTATCCTCTGCTGTTTATAACAGAGATAACCACATTGAGGAGACTTTCAATATAAACATTGTTGTTGAGCCTGTAAAACAGAAGGACTATGCAAAGACTCTCGAGAATGATGTTCTCGGTAATGTTGGCGGATATGATGTGGTTATGCCTATGATATCTACCGCTTTCTCGGCGGCTTCAAAGGGATACCTGATTGAATTCGGTTCGCTTCCTTATGTTGATATTGAGCAGGACTACTGGAACACCGAAATATATAATTCAACCTCTATATCGGGTTATAACTTCTTCGCGGTAGGAGAGGCTAACATCTCCTCCTATAACTCGGTTGGAGCGCTTTACTTCAACAAGAAGCTTGTTGATGATAAGCACCTCGATGATCCTTACGAGCTTGTAAGAAACAACCAGTGGACATTTACCGCTATGAAAGAAATGACTGTTGAGGTTACCGAGGATATCGACGGCGATACAACCGATATGACATATAAGGACAGATGGGGCTTCTGTAGCAGTGCTTATATGTGGATGCCTCTGTTCTACTCCTCGGGATATATGATGATAGAGAAGGACGATGAAGATATGCCTTATCTCTCTGGAATTTCTCCCGAGAACTCCGAGGTTGTTAACACTCTCCTTACCACCATCGCAACCTTCCTTAACGATAACAACTCCTGTCTGTCGACACACGACCCGAAGAACGAGTTCGCTGAAATTCCCAGTGGAATGGGACTCCGTACGGATATGTTTGTTAACGGTGACAGAGCTCTGTTCTGGATGGAGGGTATCTACGGGCAGTACTACCTCAGAAATATGTCAAGTGAGTACGGTATTCTTCCTATTCCGAAGTGGAATTCCGAATCTCCCTATGCTGCTATCGCGCATCAGGATCATACATCCGCAATGGCTCTCACCACCTGCACACAGGATATAGGACTTTCCGCGGCGGTTATTGAGGAAATGGCTCTTTCTTCTGCGGGTAATGAAGCAGGAAAGCTCAAGGAGGAGTTCTACGAGCAGACTATTCGTGTAAGAGGCTCGAGAGATGACGCTTCCTACGAGATGCTCGACTATCTCTATGAG
>JAFTHJ010000136.1 GCA_017457465.1 Clostridia bacterium
GAACGATGGTTCAGAATAACAACTCCAACTTCACGGGAATGTTCTCCACAAGCTCCGAGGGATTTGAGCTGGTGCTTGGTGAACTTAATAATAAGTATATAGAGGTTGCAACATCGCAGCTTGCAAGCTCCCAAGAATAATTGAAAAATTCAAAAAAACAGGGTGTTACGCTTTGGCGTAACACCCTGTTTTTTTATATGTTGAAAAAAGGTTGACTTTATGAAAAAAACGTGTTATAATAATTAAGTCTTTTATAAATATTCACGAAAAGGTATAGTGACCGAGCATAGCCATATTGTCGATAATAGTGAAAATACTGAATCGTGTATCTTGACTGAAGATACAACAGAGGTATCTTCGGTTATTTTTTTACCTCGGAGTTCACGAAAAAGGAAGGACGAATGTTCATGAACAAATACGAGTCTGATATTTTGCGAACGCTCTTCAAAGAGCCTTTTATAAATCAGCGTCTTCTCGCGGAGGCGTCGGGGCATAGCCTCGGGGTTGTTAACCGCTCTATAAAGGCTCTTATCGGGGAGGGATATCTTAATGATGATATCACCTTGACCGAAAAGGCAAGAGTTGAATATGCCGCCAAGGCACCGAAAAACGCGATAATTCTTGCGGCAGGATACGGAATGCGAATGGTTCCGATTAATCTTATTACGCCGAAAGCCTTGCTGGAGGTGAACGGAGAGCCGTTAATCGAAAGAACGATAAAGCAGCTTCACGAGGTAGGGATAACCGATATAACCATTGTGGTCGGCTTTATGAAGGAGAGGTTTGACTATCTTATAGATGAGTACGGCGTGGAGCTTGTTGTAAATTCAAGTTACGCGGCGAAGAATAATATTTCTTCTCTTGCCCTTGTGGCAAATAGAATTTCCAATACATATATCATTCCCTCTGATATCTGGTGTGACAGAAACCCATTCAGAAGCCACGAGCTGTATTCATGGTATATGGTATCCGATATCGTGGACAATGAATCCGATGTTCGCGTGAACAGAAAAATGGAATTGGTAAAGGTAACAAATCACGTCGGCGGTAACGCCATGGTTGGAATCAGCTATCTTTTGGAGAAGGATGCCAAGGAAATACGCGAGAGAATAAAAAAAGCCTACTTAAACGGAAAGCACGATGATGATTTTTGGGAAATAGCCTTGTATCAGGGAGATAGAATGGTGATTCCCGCAAGAGTCGTTCACGCATCGGGTGTGGTTGAAATCAACACCTATGAACAGCTTCGAGAGTTGGATAGTGAATCAAATAATCTGAAATCCGACGCGCTGGACGTTATCGCGGATACCTTTAAAATATCCTCCGAGGAGATTGAGGATATCAGCGTTCTGAAAAAGGGAATGACAAACAGGTCTTTTTTGTTCAGTGTCCGCGGAGAGAAATATATTATGCGAATACCGGGTGAGGGAACCGACCAGCTTATCAGCCGCCCTCAAGAAGCAGAGGTGTTCAAAGCTATCAGTAAGCTCGGTCTTTGTGATGATCCTGTTTATATCAATCCCGAAAACGGTTATAAAATCACAAAGTTCCTTGAGGGGATAAGAGCCTGTGAGTGTGATAACCTCTCCGACCTGCAAAGATGTATGAAGAAGCTACGGGAGTTTCATTCTATGAAGCTGACTGTTCCGCACACCTTTGATATCTTCGGGCAGATTGAGTTTTACGAATCGTTGTGGGAGGGACAGGCATCGATATACAAGGACTATCAGCAGACAAAGGCCAATGTTTTGAGTCTGAAGCCCTTTATTGATAGCCTTGACAAGGAATGGTGCCTTACCCATATTGATGCCGTGCCCGACAATTTCCTGTTTTACAGACCTGATGGCGAGAGTGAGGAACTGCTTCAGCTTACCGACTGGGAATATTCCGGAATGCAGGACCCCCACGTGGATATCGCTATGTTCTGCATATACAGTATGTATGATAAATCACAGGTCGACAGGCTGATAGATATATACTTTGAGAACGAATGTGATTCTACCACGCGCACGAAAATATACGCCTATATCGCCATGTGTGGTTTGCTTTGGTCAAACTGGTGTGAATTCAAGCGAAATTGCGGAGTCGAGTTTGGAGAGTATTCGTTGCGCCAGTACCGTTTCGCAAAGGACTATTATAATTACGTTGTGAAAGAAATCAGAGAATAAGAAATGAAAAACGAAACCCATATTGTAAAAAGAGCTATAATAATGGCGGCGGGACTTGGAAACCGAATGAAGCCGCTTACCCTCAAGACACCCAAGCCTCTTGTAAAGGTCAACGGAGTGAGAATGATAGACACCGTCGTTGACGCGCTCCACGCCAACGGAATCAACGAGATATACGTTGTGGTCGGACATCTGAAGGAGCAATTTTATCAGTGGGCGCAGGATAAAGAGGGAATTCGGATTATCGAAAATCCTTACTATAATATCTGTAACAATATCTCCTCGCTTTACGTAGCTCGTGAGCATATCGAGGATTGCATTATTCTTGACGGTGACCAGATAATCTATAATCAAAGCATACTCGCCCCGCAGTTTACACTCTCGGGATATAACGCCGTGTGGTGTGAGGGAGAGACCGACGAATGGCTTATGAAGCTCGAGGACGGAGTTGTAAAGAGCTGCTCCCGAACAGGCGGCGCTCACGGATGGCAGCTGTATTCGATATCCCGCTGGACGTCGGAGGACGGTAAGAAGCTCAAAAAGCATCTTGAATATGAATATGAGCGCGGAAACAAAGATATCTATTGGGATGATGTTGCGATGTTCTGCCATTTTGATGAATATACGCTCGGAATCCGAGAGATGCAGAGCGGGGACATAGTGGAGATAGACGGCATTGACGAGCTTGTCGCCATTGACCCCAGTTATGAATCGTATCTGAAAAAGGACTAATCAATAAATCTCCGACATCCGTGAAAAAATCGGACAAGGACTTAAATGGAGGAAATTATGACAAAAGATCAAAAGAAAGCAAATAAGGGCAGAGTTGACTGGATAATAACACTGGTTCCATTCTTATTCATTGTCGGACTTGCGGTATTTTTGTTTGTTTTTCCCGAACAGGCAAACGGAGTCATTTCGCAGGTGAGATTCTTCTTTGGCGACACATTGGGTAGCTATTATCTTGTTATTGGAATAGGCGTCTTGCTTGTCTCGCTCTTCCTTTCATTCTCAAAATACGGAGATATCGTTCTCGGCGACCCCGACGAAAAGCCAAAGTATAACTTCTTTACGTGGGGCGGAATGATGTTTACCTGCGGACTCGCGGCGGATATTCTCTTTTATTCCTTTGCCGAATGGGTTATGTATGCGACAAATCCGCATATAGCGGAGATGGGCGGCAGTATAACCGAGTGGGCAGGTGTTTTCCCGCTCTTCCACTGGAGCTTTATTCCGTGGGCGTTTTATCTTGTTCTTGCTGTGGCGTTTGGCTTTATGCTGCATTGCAGAAAGCGCGAGAAGCAGCGCTATTCAGAGGCGTGTATGCCCATTCTCGGCGAAAAACACGCGCACGGTGTTCTCGGACGAATCATAGATTTGTTCGCGTTGTTTGCGCTTTTGGCGGGTACTGCCACCACATTCTCGGTTGCGACACCTTTGATGGCGGAAATATTGGTTTCCTTGCTGGGACTTTCTATCAGCCGTACGGCGGTTACGATAATTATCTTGTTGCTGACCTGCGCGGTCTATACCTATGCGGTGCTTCACGGCTTCAAGGGCATAAGCTTCCTCGCAAAGCTGTGTATCTACCTTTTCTTCGGTTTGCTGATTATTGTTCTTCTTATTGGCGGACAGGGAAGATTTATCATCGAGAACGGTATAGATTCAATGGGTAAGATGCTTCAGAATTTCATTGGCTTGAGCACTTATACCGACCCCGGAAGAACTAATAACTTCCCGCAGGATTGGACTATATACTATTGGGCATACTGGATGGTCTGGTGTATTGCCGCGCCCTTCTTTATCGGTAATATCTCGCGCGGAAGAACAATCAGACAAACGATTCTCGGCGGATATATCTTCGGCGTTGGCTCTACCATAGTTTCCTTTATCGTACTTGGCAACTACAGTCTTGGTCTTCAGATATCGGGCGAGGCGGATTTCATCGCGAATTATCAGGCGAGCGGAGATTTGTACGCGTTGATTATGGATATCATAAAAACAATGCCGGGAAGCGGATTTATCCTCGTGTTGATTTTCCTGTGTATGCTGACCTTCTACGCCACAAGCTTTGACTCCATTGCTTATACCGCCGCTTGTTACAGCTATAAGCGTCTTAAGGAGAACGAGAAGCCGCATAGCCTTATTCTTCTTTTGTGGTGTATTCTCCTGATAGTTCTTCCGATTGCGCTTGTATTCTCGGAAAGCAGTATGGGTAATATACAAAGCATAAGTATTATCAGCGCGTTCCCGATTGGTATTATAATGATTCTGATGATATGGAGCTTTATAAAGGATGCAAAAAAGTATATGGCGGAGAAGAGGGAAAGGAAGAATAATGATTCCGATAAGCTTCCAAAATCTGATTCCGTAGACAGTAACGGCGACAAAGATGAAGCTTGACGCTTTTCCGTTAATTTATACTTGAATTGAACAATAGTAATCCCCCCTCCGAGCTATTTTAAATAGCTCGGAGGGGGGATGTTGTTTTTCTGGAGATTCCTGTAGGATAATCAAAAAACGCATACACCGAAAGGTGTATATTCCGTGGGAGAATATATTCGTCGCAAAGCTCCTCATACCGAGTTTTGCTTCGCAAAACATCGCGAACTGCCGCATGGCGGCGTTCGGTTTCCTGTAGGATAATCAAAAAA
>JAFTHJ010000137.1 GCA_017457465.1 Clostridia bacterium
AAGACAGAGGCAACAGAGGCTACTACCACGGCTGAAACAACAACTGCGGCAGAGACAACCGCAGAGGAAAAGTCGGGATGCGGAAGCTCTGTTGGAGTTTCTATGATAGCTATGGCTATCACGGCTGTCGGAGTAACCACGATTGCTATAGGCAGAAAAAAGAGAAGATAAGTTGTGATTTCAACTCACAATATTACAAATAAAAGCTATGGGCATCGGAATTTTTCCGATGCCCATATGTTTTTATAGCAAAAGTTTCGGCAAAATCCGTACTTTTTTGTATTTTTGCTTTGCTTTGTTTGATGTAATACGGCAGATAAAATGATAAAATAAAGGTGTATATTCAGATTCTTTTGGAGGATTTATATTATGGGCAGAAACGCTAAAGACCTTAAAGACATAAAGCTTTCCGAGAACGCGAGATATAACGGTATCGTGCTTCCCGAGGGCTTCAGATTCGAGACTGATAAGAGCAACGGATACAGAGTCAAGGCTCCGTATCTACTCACGGCGGAGGAGGGAGGTTATGCTCCCGATATTGTGAATATCGATGTGGGCAGACAGCTTTTTGTTGATGATTTTCTTATAGATGAGTGCGACCTTGAGCGTACATATCACAAGGCGGTTATTCGTGACGAGCCTGTGTTTAAATCCGAAAGACCGTGGGAAAAGGGCAATTCGGCGGTTCCGGTGAGCGGAGGAGTTTGGTACGACGAGAAAGCGGGACTCTTTAAAATGTGGTATTCAGCGGGATTTTGCGTTCGTCTGGCATACGCCGAGAGTAAGGACGGTATCAACTGGGAGCGCCCCGCTATAAACGAGGACGGAACGAATATCCTTTTGCGCGATGTCTCGCAGGTTTGCTCAACGAGTGTGATTATAGATAAGTCTGCTCCCGCCGAGGAGAGATATAAGCTGATGCTCCGTCTGCGCGATATGGCAGTTGAGGTGGACCGAGCCGCAACGCTTTATACCTCGCCCGACGGAATAAACTGGAAGATGGTAGCGCGTACGGGTGAGTGCGGCGACCGTACATCCTGCTTCTATGACGAGTTGAATAAGCAGTGGGTTTTTTCAATACGCAATACCGTTCCCGGTGTGGCGTGGGGAGAAACTGTATACCCCTCAAAGTGGATACGCACACGTGGATATCACTCTGGCAAGACATTTATTGAGGCGGGAAAATGGGATTGGAGCTCTCCCGACAAGTCGCCCGTTTTCTGGCAAAAGACCGATGCCGATGATGAGATAGACCACTCCCAGCTCGGTGAGCGTCCGCCCCAGCTCTATAATGTAGACGCGATAGCGTATGAAAGCATCACTCTCGGAATGTTCCAAATATGGTACGGTCCCGAGGTGCACGAGCTGAAGATAACTCAAAGACCGAAGATAACCGAGCTTCAGGCTATGTATAGCCGAGACGGATTCAATTTCGAGCGTCCTGTGCGCGGAGTTGGCAATGCCTTTATCCCTGCGGCGAGATGCGATGGAAGATGGGATTACGGATATGTCCAGTCGGTGACGGGCGGAGTGGTAGTTTATGACGATGAGCTTCGCATATATTACGCGGGATTTTCGGGACAGTCGCAAAATGCCGAGGGTGAGACAGTTTACGAGGCTCATAGCGGCGGTGCGCTCGGACTGGCGACACTCCGACGCGACGGATTTGCTTCTCTTGACGGAAGCGGTGCCGTGACAACAAAGCCTCTTACCGTTACGAAGGAGATTAAATATCTTTTTGTGAACGCAAACTCCGAGGGTGGAAGCCTTCGCGCCGAGATACTCGACTGCGACGGAAACACGCTTGACGGATATTCCGCGGACGACTGTATTCCTATGAGCGAAAACTCCTGCAAGGAAAGGCTCGCTTGGCGCGGCGGAGACGACCTCTCCTTCCTGCGCGGCAAGGGCTTCCGCTTCAGGTTCATTCAGGATAATGCCGAGTTCTATTCCTTCTGGCTCTCTCCCGATGACCGCGGCGAGTCGGGCGGAGCTATGGCGGCAGGCTACGTTTCGGAGGAGAAGAGGTGAGTTCTTTTGAAAAAGAGACTTTTTAAGATAACGCTTGTTTCACTCGCAGTGGCGACGGTATTCTCAAGTATCCCCACTACCGCAAGCACGAATGGTATGCTTACTGATTACACGCCCCCCGAGAACGCTATGTATAACGGCATAGAGCTGCCCGAGGGGTATGAGTTCAGTCACGATATGACCGATTCGGCAGTCGACACACCGCCGTATCTCATTCACTCCGCCCATGGCGGATATGCCCCTGCCGTTGTGAATATCGACGTGGGCAGACAGCTTTTCGTTGACGATTTTCTCATAGAAACCACAAGCCTTGACAGAGTGTTTTATTCGGGTGTAAAGTCGGAGAATAACCCCATATTCTACCCCGAGGAGGAGTGGGAGCTGAGAGGCGGAGACAGAGACGCGCCCTCGGTCGGAGCGACGAGCGGCGGACTCTGGTACGATATGGAGGAGAAGCTCTATAAGCTGTGGTACGAGGCGGCTTGGAACGGTCAGCTTGCCTACGCCACGAGCGCCGACGGTATAAACTGGGAGCGTCCCGCGCTCAACCCTGACGGAAGCAACACTATGATACCCGACAGATCGACCGACTCCTTCGTTGTGTGGATAGACTACGATGCGCCCACGTCTGAAAGATACAAGCTCTCAATAAGAAGCGGCGGCGCGCTCACCTCTGCGGCGGCCCAGCCCGAGCTTTACGTTTCCTCGAACGGAACGAGATGGAAAAGCATAGGCTTTGCGGGGCCGTGTGATGACCGTACGACATTCTTTTATAATCCATTCACGAAGAAGTGGGTATTTTCGATAAGAGCCTCCGCGACTCAGAAGGGGCACCCATTCTATTACAACAATAAGCCTACGGGCGGACGATACCGCAAGTATAACGACGGAGATACCTTCTACGAGGCAGCTCAATGGACGACAGCCGACGAGCCGATTGATTGGCTCACGCCTGACGATGCGGATCTGTATGATCCCACGGTAACGCCGAAACCGAACAATCCGCAGATATACAATTTCGATTCTATCGCTTACGAGAGTTTGATGATAGGTATGTTCGAGATGTGGTACGGCCCCGATAACCAATATATCAACGAGACGGGCTGGCCCAAGATATGTGAAATTCAGGCGGGCTTCAGCCGCGACGGCTTCCACTACGACAGACCGAACAGACAGGCGCTCATACCCGCCGCGAGAACTCAGGGCGCGTGGGATTACGGATATCTCTCTCCCATCGGCGGCGGAATGATAGTTTACGATAACGAGATACGCATCTACTATTCGGGTTACAAGGGATATTGGTACGTTGACGGAGAGCGCGTTCAGAACGCATACGCGGGCGGCTGTATAGGCTAT
>JAFTHJ010000138.1 GCA_017457465.1 Clostridia bacterium
CTCTCTTATCCGAGCAAAGAGAAAGAGAATACTTGCGCTGACAAGAGCGTTTGCAAAAAATACAAATATCTGATTGTTTGAGCTTTTTCCGTGCGTTATCCTACTCCGATTTTACCTTCTCTTACGCGAAACCACAAGCGCCGAGCCTGTAATCGCTGTTGTGAGAAGAACTACCGATGTAACCGCAAGGGAGCTTCCGCATCCGCCTTTTTCTTCCTCGCCATCACCGTCTGCATCGGTAGCATCGTTGCTTGGAGCGTTGAGAGGAGCCTTGGTCGTTGCCGCGGGCTTCTCGGTGCTGGATGCCGCAGTTGCCTTTTCGGTTGTAGCCGCTGTAGTGGAGGCTATCTCGTCAACCGTAGCGAGGTCAACCATAGGCTTACCGTCAACAGTTTTCCATCTGATGGGATTTCCGTTTGTCTCGTTAGCCGAGTTGAATCTTACGACAACAAAGTTGTTCGTGAGCTGGTCGTCACTCAACTTTGTGCCGGGATCGCTCTCGCCCGAAGCCATATTCATACCTCTGTCGGCGCCCGTGTAGTAGCAATTGCTCGTTGTGTCAAGCGCGTATTCAAAGTTGCTGCGACAAGCTATTCCGTGAGCCGTTCCATAGGTGGCAGGAGCATCACCCGCAGCCTCAACAGAGCCGGGAGTAAGTGTTCCGACGGATATGCAGTTCTCAAATCCGAAGTGACCCTTCTTCAACTGACCGACGACACCGCCGACATGAGTCTTGACGGAGGCAATTTCGCCGTAGTTAGCGCAGTTGCTTACCATAATAGCGCCGTTCTCCGCGGTCTGCATATCAGCAACTATACCGCCCGCCATATTGTTATCGGAAAGAACGCTTCCTGTGTTTACACAACCCTCAACCGTACCCGTCGAGTAGAGCAGGGAAACGATACCGCCCGCGTAAGAGCTGGAGTGTATATTACCTGTGTTTGTGCAACCTATAATGTTCGTCTCACCCGTTCCGTAGAACTCGCAGACCGAAATGATACCGCCCGAAAGCTGATTGGTAGCGGTGATGTCGCCGTTGTTCTCACACTTGATAACATTGAGTACGCCAGACGCATTCAGGTCATTCCAAGGGTTGGTCTGAAGATTTCCTATGATTCCACCGATTCGGTAGGTTCCGCTGATGTCACCGTTGTTCACGCAATTCTGAAGCAGGAAGTTACCGTAGGAGAGGTCTGCCGTTCCAATAATACCGCCTATCTTGTAATAGGTTTCGTTTTCCTCGTCAACCTGTTCGGTTATATCCGCGTTGTTGACGATTCCGTGAAGCTCACCGTCAAGGAAGTTGTCCGCAAAAGCGCCTGTGTGTCCCGAAGAAGAAATAGCTCCGTCAAATACGATGTTCTTTGCGGTTCCCGCAAACGAGCCGAGAAGTCCCTGCGTACTGCCGTCTCCGAAGGTCAGCGTGTGTCCGCAACCCTCAATGAGAGTCGTGTAACAGAATATATCCTCTGTCCAAACACCGAGGTTGATATCGTTCGCAATAATGAAATGCTCATTACCTCCTGCCGTAGCAAGAGTCTTGATGTCCTCGGGGTCAGAGAGAAGGTAATAGTCAGCTCCGTCAACGGTTATGTATTCGCCGCTGAAATTGGTGTCCTTGTTGACTGTGTAGTCCTTGCCGTCAAATTTGAAGGTGTTTCCTACTGTAACCCACTCGCCGTCCTTGTATTCAGCCGCGTTCGTTTCGGTGTTAGCCGCAAACAAACAAGCGCACACGGAAATCACAAAGACAAGGCAGAGCGCCATAGCAAGAATTTTTAATGATACTTTCATTGTTTTTTCTCCTTTTGGTCTCATTTATTTATGGATATATAAATATATAAAGGTCTCTTGTTTTTCACACTCTCCCTCAAGAGGTGTCTCGTTTCCGAGACACATTAAGGGAAAAAAGGAGTGTGAACTAAAAAAAGTAATTAAGCAGTTTTTACTTTCGCCGTGAGCGTGAGGGTGCCGTTGAGTGTTACCGAAGAGCCGGGGTTGTAATTTGCGGAGCCCTGCATCCAGCCGTCAAAGGCGTATCCATCGTCGCAAACAACTGTTATGCGGAGAACTTTCGCCGAGGTTATTTCAAATTCAAATCTCATATGCTCCGCAGGTTTGAGAGTAAGTACCGACGAGGCACTTGTTGTGTATGTTATCTGACCGCCTCTTCCGTTGGGAATAATTATCTGGCATCCCGCGAGAGCGGATGTGACCTTGAATGTATTCGACGCGACATAATCCTTTTCGTTAAGCACAGCTATACCGGAAACACCGCCATATGCGTGAGAGAAGGAGATTCCGTCGCCAAGCTCTACCGTGTTATCCGAAACGGTGAGATTACAAACCGAGGAGAAATAGACAGGAGCGTTCTTGCCGCAGTTGGTCGAGCTGACGCTCACCTTGTTGCCTGTGCAGACTATATCCGACGCGTAGTTGGTCGACTTGACAAATCCTGTATAGGGAGCGCCGTATGTTTCACCGTCTACAAGCTTGATTACATTGTCAATAGTTTCAGCACCGTATACATAGTTGGACGATTTAACCGATATAGCGCGTTTGTCCGAGTTTCCGCTTATGATAAACTCGTTGTCGCTTATCTTGATATTCTTCAGACCGTCCGACTCGTATTTCATAGCCGTAAATACCTTTGCGGGGGTTCCGTCGGCGAGAAATCCGTCGGCATCAGAGGATGTGTCAAGGTCCTCGATTATCTTGTCCCAGTTACTGCAAGTGAGGTCGATAAGGGAAGTGTTTCTATATCCGTATCCCTTTTCCTCGGAAATAAATTTGTTGTTTGTTATCTCAACATCGACGATGTTCATAAACTTGACCGCCGAGAGATAAGGATTATCAAACACATTGTTCGTTATCTTGAGTCCCGTTACGGTAGCGGGGCCGTTGTCACCGTGGTGTCCGATGGGGATGAGCTGATATTTTGACTGGTCGCTGTCGCCGAAATAGCATCCGTCAACCGTTACGTTCTCACAGTAGTAGAACTCACCTGGATTGAGCATATCCGAAACGCAGGCGAACATATGTCCTTGTTCTATCTGAATAGTCTCACGGGTGATAAGCAGGTCGGTGGACGAGCCTTTCTTGTTGGGAGTTACGACGAATCCCGCAAACAAGCAGTTCTTAACGGTAGCGTTTTTAACCCCCGCAAGCTGCATAACGTGTCCTGTGTAGGAATCCTTGAAGATAACATTTTCAAAGAGGAAGTTTTCACCTCTGGAAAGGTATATCGCACCCGAGTTGTCGAGTCCGGGACGGTTTACGGGGCCGTCAAGATTTACGTCTATCTGCGCTCCGTTGGCAAGCTCACCGTCGAGGTCGACCATACCGCCGATAATCGAGATGTTGGACTCGCCGTAGTTTCCGCCACCCTTGACATTTGTGTCAAAGTTGGTGAACCAGGCGCACTTGAGAATCGCGAACTCTCCATTGGCAACACGCTGTGCCAATTCGTCTGTATATCCCGCCGCAACATTCTCGACCTTGCCCTCAAGCTTGAGTGTGATGCCCTCGCGAAGACGGATATGATTCAGCTTGTATGTACCCGCTGGGAAATAGAGCGTTCCGCCGTCCTTCAGAGAATCGATAGCTTTCTGAACTATCTGTGTGTCGTCTGCGAGACCCTTGCCTCCGCCGAGAAGCTTGATGTTAGCGCTCTTGCGGTCGGAGAAGGGGGTAACCGTGCAATCGGCAATTTCCGAGTTTTCAACCACGACCTTAACCGTAGCGACGTTTTCCCAATAGTCCTTAACCGTAATTGTCGCCTCTCCGTCGGAGTAAACGCTTATTTCGACTTTATCGCCGTTCTCGCCGATGACAGCATCCGCGATATAGTCGTCATCTGTTGCAACCGAGACGGGGTAGAAATTAAGGCTTCTGTAGTGAATAGTTCTGCTATCTACCGCCTCGCCTCTCGGCGCTCTGGTCTGTTCGCTTGTTTCCTCGGATTCCTCTTCGGTCTTATTGCAGCCTGTGAAGCAGAGAATAAGAAGCATGGGTATAAGAATGAGCAGCATCAATGATAAAAGGATTTTTTTCTTCATTTTAATATAACCTCAAATACTGTTCGCGGATATTGCTTATAACAACACCCTTTTGGCTTTGTGAAACCTTGAATTTTGTATTCTTTCCTTTCGTTATGATTAAAGACATATTATCTCATTGTGACGTTAAGTGAATTGTACCATATAGACAAAAAGTATTCAATAGAATATCGGAAAATGGCACAATTTGTGCGAAAATAATCACAAATTCGTACCTTTAATAATATTCATTATACGACATACTGTTTTTTGTCTAAATATTTATTGTGTTTTTTAGTGAAAAACTATTGCAAAATTTCGTGTAAGATGTTAAAATGACTTAACCAAATCAAGAAAGGAATAAATGATATGTTAGAGATACGCAACATTACCAAAATATACCGCTCAAAGGCGGGAAATTCGGTTAAGGCGCTCGATAACGTGAGCGTAACCTTTCCCGAAACGGGAATGGTTTTTATCCTCGGTAAGTCGGGAAGCGGAAAATCAACCCTTCTGAATGTTATCGGAGGACTTGACGGCTGTGATAGCGGTGAGTTTATAATCAAGGGAAAATCCTCTGCGGATTTTGCGGGTTCTGATTTCGACTCCTACAGAAATACCTTTATCGGATTTATCTTTCAGGAGTATAACGTCCTCGATGACTTTACTGTTGGGGCAAATATAGGACTTGCGCTCGAGCTTCAGGGAAAGAAGGCGACGAGTGAGCAGATATCCGCGATACTCGGTCAGGTCGATATGCTTGATTACGCGAAGCGTAAGCCTAATGAACTGTCGGGAGGACAGAAGCAGAGAGTGGCGATAGCCCGTGCTCTGGTTAAAGACCCCGAGATAATTATGGCGGACGAACCGACGGGTGCGCTTGACTCAAACACGGGAAAGCAGATTTTTGATACTCTCAAGGAGCTTTCGAAAACAAAGCGTGTCATCGTGGTTTCGCACGACAGAGATTTTGCCGAAAGATACGGAGACCGTATCATTGAGATGCAGGACGGTAGGATTTTTACCGACGTCACCAAGCACGAGGTGGCTGCTACGGCTATCAGCGACGGAATCGTGCGGATGTCGGATAATCTTCTCAAGATAGAGAAGGGATATCAGCTCACCGCAGAGGATGTGGCGCGTATAAACGAGTATCTTCTCGCGCAGGAGACCGATATCATAGTTTCGGGAAGCAAACGCCTTAATGACGGAGTCCGTTCTGCGGCGGGAATTTCCGAGAATAACACATCCTCGGTCTTTAACGATACCGATGAAGAAAAGGATGTCAAAGCAAAGGAATACAAGAGTGACGAGACAAAATTCATCCGTTCGCGACTTCCTATGAAGAACGCGTTCAAGATGGGCTCGAGCAGCCTCGGACACAAAAAGTTCCGTCTTGTTATGACAATATTCCTTTCGCTTATCGCCTTTGCGCTCTTTGGCTTTGCCGATACACTCGGCGCATATGATAAGGTGACGGCGGCAACCGATTCTATCATAGATTCAAATGTTCGGAATGCTTCGTTTTCGCTTTCACTCAGACATACCTGGACATACGGTGATGAGAGCCGCTCCTATTTCAACAGCAGTTCCCTGAAAGATGACGATATCGCGTTACTGAAGGTAAAGACGGGAATTGATTTCATTCCCGTGTTTAACGGAAGTCCGGATTCTTATTCGGGTGGGAATATATCTTTTGCGGGTATGATGCAGTCCACTGCGGATATATCAAGCGAAAGCGTATATACGGGAAATCTTTACGGACTTTCCTGTGTTGGTAGCGACAAGATAGATGAGCTTGGTTTTGCCGTATCGGGAGAGATGCCCGATGAAGATGGCGAAATTGCCA
>JAFTHJ010000139.1 GCA_017457465.1 Clostridia bacterium
GTTACCGACGCTCAGGGTTGGGCAATTGCCGACTGGGATAACGGTTCGGCAACCGCTCTTGAGGAGATAAATACTGTTAAGCTCAACGGTACAGAGATAAACTTTGTTCAGGGCTTCAACTGCAAGAACTATGCAGCGCTTGCAGGATTTGCCGCAAACGCAGATAACCCCTACACGGTTAAGAACACCGCTACATCAGGAAATCAAGTGCTTCAGTACACAGGCGCAGGCGAGTACAATAAGAAGGACTACGAGTTCTCTTATGAGGTAGAGTTTGCTGTCGGCGGCTCGACTTACACTCACTTCTATTGGCAGGAGTGGAGAAAGCTTTCCAACGGTAATTGCCGTACCTATGCTTCCGAGGGACACTCCGTAGGTGCACTTCTCAATATTGCTACCGTTGCGGCAGCAGGAGATACCCCCGCGACTATGAACTTCAGTGTTTTGGGATATGACAACTCTACCGCTGGCTATAATGCAGCATACAAGGGAACGAAGGCTGACGGAAGCGACGAGCTTTCCAACACTGCACTTCTCGCAGGTGCTGAGGGCACAGTAAAGCTTCGTATAGGCTACGACTTCGACTATGCTGCAAAGAAGCTTGATGTGGTTGTTACCAGAGTTGATGACCCCACGCTCACAACTAATGTTGTATTCGACCTCACAAATACTTTCCCTGCACTTGAATTAGTAACAGATCCCGCAAATGTTGCTATCACCGATGTTGGAAGCAAGAGTGTTACCGTTGGTAATCTCGTGTTCTCCAAGATAGGTATTCCCGAGAGAGTTCCGGAAACCGAGCTTGAAGAGGGCGAATGGGCATATAGCACCAACCTTGAGGCTAACACCACCGATTGGGATATAATGGTTCCCAAGGCTATCAACCGCGAGGCGTTCAAGGTTGAAAACGGTTACTTCACAAGAACAGGAACCGATTCCGCAGAGTATGCGGACGCGTACACGATGGCTAAATATAAAGGCTTTGTTACCGAGGACTACAAGCTTCAGTATAACATCAAGCTCAACGCAGATAACCGTTGCCGTGTTGCGGCATACCTCGTATGGGACGATGTTGATTACTGGGGCAATCAGAAGTGTAACGGATTTGCTTTCTATGTAAGAATTGAAGAAGGACTCATCTACATAGTCGGCGTTCACTACGATAACCAGGTATACAGAGGCTCTATGACTCCTACTCCCGACACAGCGGCAAATGCAGCTGAAGCAGAGGGAGAGGGTATTCTCGCAGGACAGCCCGCTAACACAGAGCTTACCGTTACTTATGTTGTAAAGGGCGATAAGGTTTCTGTAAGTGTTGCTCTTGCATCTGATCCCACAAAGACCACGGGAACAGTTATTTACGACCTCACTCAATATCCCAACGCACTCGCTGCAGTTGACCGCACAGAGAAGTTCGGTATTCTTGACGGTGCTTGTGAGTACGGAATAGCTCCCGCTTCTATCGGACAGATCAAGCTCTGGACAACCAGTGAGCCTCCCAAGGATACAACCGCAGACACAACCACACAGGCTCCCACAACACCTAACAAACCCGCAGACACCACCGCAGATACCACCGCTGCCACCACTGCCGCAGAGACAACCGCAGAGGAGACAGAGGAAGAGAAGAGTGGATGCGGCTCCTCTATCACAGTTGCTTCCTTCGCGGCAATCGCAACAGTTGCAGTATCCGCGGTAGCAGTTGTTAAGAAGCGCAAAGAGGACTAAAAACAAAAACGGTATACGGTAATAAAATTACAGTATAGTATTACTTAAACAGACTGCCGTTCCGGTATATTTCCGGAGCGGCAGTTCGTGTGAAAAAGATAACACCAACTTATAACGCGTTTGCCGAATTACTCTCGGCAAAAGGAGAAATATGCGTAAAGAACTGAAAAAAACGGCGGTGGCGCTCCTTCTGGCGGTAGCTACCGTGTTCACACTTCTCATATCGGGCGGCATCGGAATATCGGCAAAGGACGAATATGTTTTCTTTGAGTCCTTTGAAAACGGCAAGGGGAATTGGATAACCCCGGGCGGCGGATCGCGCACAGACCTCTCAACAGAGCAGGCGAGTGACGGTACTAACTCTATAAAGATAACCGATGAAGGCTCAAATCACACAGGAAACTTCAGAAGTCCGAAAATTGTGGGACTTTATAAAGGAAAATATCACGACATTCTCGTTGATGTTTATAACGATTCGGGTAACGCTACGGTCTATGTTGAGTTCTGGAACGGAACAACAATCGACCATTATAACTTGAGTAACCGTATAAACAATGTAAGCTCAACGGCTACAGTAACGGGAAAATGGACTACCGTCACCTTTAAGGTGAGTGTGCCCGATGAGGCAACCGCTACAACGATATTGCTCTATAGCAGAAAGACCAACAAGGGCGTAATGTATTTTGATAACATACGAATAAAAGCTGAAAGCGAAGACACACAGCAGACGATTCTTGACCTCGATGCGAAAAC
Source organism: Clostridia bacterium (assembly GCA_017457465.1). Lineage (GTDB taxonomy): Bacteria > Bacillota > Clostridia > Oscillospirales > CAG-272 > HGM12713. Next base: position 2,482 of record JAFTHJ010000139.1, read on the forward strand.
AGAGTCTTATCCGAGACTGTATTTCACAGCCTCCGAGCTTAATACGCTCAAGGGACTCAAGAGCGAGACGACTGCCAACGCTTGCGGATTTACAGGCTCAAAGACGGTTGAGGCGCTTCTTGCCGAGGCAGATGGTCTTCTGACAAAGTCGAGCTTTCAGATGACATATTACAGCACAACGCCCGTGACCTTCACGATACCCTTCACGGAGAAGCATTTCACATCTCCTCCCACGGGATATAGCGGAAGCAACTATCCCTACTGGCAGGAAATGGGCAACCAGATGAAGGATATGATGCAGACACTTTCATTGGCTTATTCACTTACGGGAGAAACAAAGTACGCCGACAGAGCTATAGCTCTTATGACCTCGCTCTGCGCGTGGTCAACATGGACGGAGCATCCGATGGTGAACCGTACCTCTCTTGAAACGGGATATTTCACAGTCGGTGTCGCAACGGTCTACGATATGTGCTACGACAGGCTGACAGACACGCAGAAAACAGCTGCCGTTACAGCGCTCAAGGAGAAGGGATTATCCCAGCTCTATGCCGACCTTTCGGCGTTTACCGACCATAACTATTATGTAAATAAGGCGACAGCCCTCGCAATAGGAAGCTGCCTTGTGCTTGATAAGGACGATGACGCGAAGAAATATCTTTCAAGAGCCTATGAGTATATCGACTGGTATCTGAAAGAAAGAGTTTCCTCGGAGAGTCAGGAGGGACTTAGCTATACCTCGTATTCGATGGACCTTATTTCGGCAGCGCTTGACTGTGTCAAGCGAGTAACGGGCGATACAAAGCTGATGTCGAGCGAGTATATGGATACCGCGTTTGTCTGGGCGGTAATGTCCGCCGAGAACGGCAACGGATACGGCCCCGATATCTCGGATGTTTATAATAATACCTATTTCTATACAACGGCGTGTGTTATGAACAGAGAGCAGGGCAATGCCCTTGCGGGATGGTATGTCAGCACCCGTAACTTTGAGGTTACCGATTTCAACAGAATAGTTTACTACTGTAAGGATATGAAAATCGAATCTCCCAAGGCGTATACCGAGAGAACGGGCTTTAACCTTATGAGGGGAATTATTCCCAACGTGGGCTGGGGCGTTCTTCGTACAGGCTGGGAAAGAAAAGATATGACGCTTGTCTGTGTCGCAAATAACTCCTCTCAAGGACATAGCCATTTCGACCAGAATAGCTTTGTTCTTTCGCTTGGCTCGGGATGGCTGCTCGGAGATCCTGGATATCAGGATTACGGCGGAGGATATAAGAGCGATTATACACTTTCCTACGGACACAGTACAGTTTATGTAGACGGAAAATCGCAGGACTATAAGGGTAAGGGAACTCTTAAGAATATGATAGACGCCTCGTCGTATTCATATCTTCTCGGAAGCGCGGGAGGCGCATATAAGTCGCTCTCCGAATTTGATAGAAGCTTTATTATGGTAAACCATAGCGGAGCGTCGTATTATGTTATAGCGGACGACCTCGTCTCGGCGGATACGACAGCTCACGAATATTCGTGGGTGCTTAACGCCGAAAATATAACTCTCGTCAGAACCGTCAATTCTGACGGCTCAATAGGCTCACTGTCGAAGGGCAAGAGTATGAACGACGATAAATTCGTGCTTTCGGGACAGGGCGGTTCTGTCAAGGTTTCCTTTGATAGCAAAGCGGATATTACCTACGGCGCGTGGAATGATGTTGGTTCGCTTGTTACAGTGAATGGCGGAGCAAAGTCTGTCGCTGATAGCTTCTGCGCGGTCATATCTCCGATAAACGGACACTCGAATTCCGAAAATATAGCGATAGCTCCGACTGTCACGGAGTCATTTACCAATGACACGCAGAACGGAGTCAGAGTGTCTTACGGAGAACTCTCCGACCTCATACTTCTCTCGAAGAAAATGGGGGTTAACGCCGCGGGATTTGTTTGCGACGGAAGCTCGGCATCTCTCTTTGGAATAAACGGAGAGGGCTATAACGGATATTCCGCCACAGATGCCACAAGCCTTGTCTATAATGGCACAACCCTTCTTGAGACAAGCGCCCCCGTATCGGCGTCTATACATTTTGATACGGGCGAGTGTGTCATAGCGGGAGAAAAGGGAACGACCGTAAGATTTTATCTTCCCAACGGAGCCGAGGGCTATGACGTGGATGCTGACGGATATTGTACCGTCGAGCTTACGGGGGATAAAACGACTATCAATATAAACAAAAGCGAGAATAACGGAGCGGAGGAAACAACCGAAACCACAGATGAGGGTGAAGAAACAAAGAACGGTAAGGCTTGGATTATTGTTCTTTCGGTGGTTGTCGCTGTCGTTCTCGTAGGCGGTGGAATCACAGCCGCGGTTATAACCGTAAAAAAGAAAAAGAATAAAGTAAGCTGAAGCGTATCCCCGAGGTGAATTGCCTCGGGGATCTTTATTTTCCCGATTTTTGACATCAATGTACCGAAAAGAGTACAAAGAAGAAAAAAATGACAAAAATTTTCAAAAAAATACATAATTTTTTAAAAATCCCTTTTCTTTTTTATAAAAGTATATTATAATATAATTATAAATCGTGCATAAGCACGAAATAGGAGGTTTATATGAAAAAATTCGGTAAGCTATTGGGCTTTGATCCGGTAGCAAAGCAAACAAGTGTCAGAACCGAGCTTGTCGCGGGTGTCGTTACCTTCCTCGCAATGGCATACATTCTGACGGTCAACCCTAACCAGATATTTGGTAGTGTTGCGAATCCCTATTGGTCGAGCGCGTTTATCGCAACTGCTCTCGGCGCAATTATCGGTACACTTCTTATGGCGTTCCTTGCAAAGATGCCCTTGGCACAGGCTTCGGGTATGGGACTCAAC
>JAFTHJ010000140.1 GCA_017457465.1 Clostridia bacterium
CGGCGATAATTCCGCTGTCGTCGCATATGACGGGGATACGGGGGCGTATTTCCTGCGGTATTTTTCTATCGCACATAAGCTTTTTTATGCTCTTGCCCATGCCGTTCATTCTTATTTTATCTCCCGCGCGGCGTTCTCTCGCGTATACCGTACCTACTATTTTAGCAGAATCGAGCGACAAGTTCATTGACTTTTTGTAAATATTTTCGCTCTTTTGTGTATTTCCTATGACAATTTCCGCATTAATTTGTGAAATGGAATTTATTCCATCAACAAGCTGCGCGTAAAACTGCTCCGAGGGGATATTTTTGGGCGGCGGCGGAGCCGTTGTAAAACCTATCTTGCCGCCCTCGATGACCGCTCTTATTCCCGCGGGAAGGTCGAGAGAGGAGTGCGGCACGGCTTTCTCCGCCAATGCAAGTATAGCCTTGACGTGAACGTATTCGAGCGAGAGACCGCCCGATATTTCGCAGTAGAGCGACATAAGCGCACGAGTGCTTATTGCCGAGGGAGAGCCGCAGAGCTTTTCTGTCTCGATGAAAAATCCCTCTCTTGTTTCCTCAAGGAACCAACCTGCCATACTTTCAAGGCAGAGCGCGTCGGCGCGCAGACTCTCCGAAAGTCTTGCGGCGGCGTATTCGGCGTTCGGGCAGATAGTCTTCAGCTCGGGGATAACGCGGCTTCTTATGCGATTTCGCGTGTAATCCGTATCTGTGTTCGTGCTGTCTGTGACATATTCAATATTATTCTCGGAACAGTAATTATTTATGTCATTTTTATTTATTTCGAGTATCGGACGGATTATCATACCGCCCTCGAAATCTCTCGTTCTCGGTATTCCGCAAACGCCCGAAAGTCCGCTTCCTCTTGAAATATTGAAAAGAATAGTTTCAAAATTATCGTCGGCGTTGTGTGCCACACAGAGCAGAGGAATGTTATGCTTCCGCATTATCTCGGCAAAGAAGCCATATCTTACCTCTCTTGCGGCGGTCTCGACGCTCTTGCCGCTCTCGGCGGCGAGCTTCGGTACATCTGCCCGAAGCGTGAACAGCTCGATTCCGTAGCTCTCTGCGGTGTCACGGCAGAACTGCTCGTCTCTGTCCGCCTCGTCTCCTCTGATTCCGTGGTTGACGTGCGCCGCATAAACGGGAGTTCCGTGAATAGCGGCGTAGCGCATTATCATATTGAGCAGCGCTCCCGAATCGGCTCCGCCCGAAAACGCCACCAGAAGCGGAGTGTCGGCGGACATACCCGACAGGATATGCGGCTCACAAAATCCGCGTGGGAGAGCCTTGTTCGACAAATCAAATTTCATAATAAACCTTTCGCAAAGCTTTATTGCGCCTCATCACTTGCGAGTGTTCTGAACTTGGTGAAGCGTCCTATCCAGCCCATCTTTACGTTTCCTGTTGAGCCGTGACGGTTCTTTGCAACTATGACCTCGGCGATATTGCCCTCGTCCTGATTGCCCTCGGTTTTGTAATACTCGTCTCTGTAGAGGAAGATTACCGTATCCGCGTCCTGCTCGATAGCTCCCGAGTCACGAAGGTCGGAAAGCATAGGACGCTTATCTGTTCTCGATTCGGGGCCTCGAGAGAGCTGTGCGCAGCAGATTACGGGGACATTAAGCTCCTTCGCCATAATCTTGAGCGCTCTCGATATGTCCGCGACCTCCTGAACTCTGTTGTCGCTTCGTCTGTCGCTCTGCATAAGCTGGAGATAGTCGATAACGACGAGTCCGAGGTTGGTGATACGGCGGAGCTTTGCTTTCATTCCCGTGACCGAGATACCCGAGGTGTCGTCTATAAGTATGTCGCAGCCCGCGAGCTTTGAGGTGGCTGCGGCGATATCGTCCCACTGCTTGGTGTCGAGCTTACCTGTTCGCAGAGCATAGCTGTCGACCATAGCCTCGCTCGAGATAACTCGGGATACGAGCTGCTCGGCGGACATTTCGAGTGAGAACAGGCAGACCTTTTTCTTTGTCTGCAGAGCCACGTTGGTGGCTATATTGAGCGCAAACGATGTCTTTCCCATACCGGGACGCGCTCCTATAAGTATGAGGTCGGAGTCTCCCATTCCCGCAAGGACGTTGTCAAGCCCGGAAAAGCCTGTTCTGGTTCCCTGTGCCGACTCTCCCTCGGTAGCCATTTTATGCAGATTGCCGTAGACCTCTCCGATAACCTCTCGGATATGGCGGAAGTTTTTGGTGTCCCGTCCTTGAGCGATATCGAAGATACGGCTCTCGGCGTAATTTATTACCTCATCTGCCGCCCCCTCCTCGCTGTATGCCGTATCGGATATCTCCGAGCACACCTCGATAAGCTGACGAAGCAGACTTTTTTGCTTCACTATAGTCGCGTAGTCCTTGATATTAAGAGCGTTCGGGACTGTCTGACAGAGTGTTTTTATATAATCCTGACCGCCCGACTTGTTATATATACCCTTTGAAACGAGCATATCTATGAGGGTGACGATGTCTATTTCCTTATTTGTGAGGAAAAGCTCGTGCATAGCCGTGAATATCTGCTCGTGCTCTGTGAGATAAAAGTCGGTAGCCGCAACCGTGTCGGCGATATCGTTAAGCGCGTCGGGGTCGACGAGTATAGCGCCCAGAAGCGACTGCTCGGCTATTAGCGAGAAGGGCAGCTTTTTTGTGATTTCTTCCATTTTATTTCTACCTTTTTTTATATTTTAAAGGGAATTACTGCTTACTTGTGACCTCTACGGTTATCTTTCCGACGACTCCCGTAAAGAGGTGAGCGTCAACCTCAACTCTTCCGAAGGATTTTATCGGAGAGGTGAGACTTATCTTTTTCTTGTCGATATTGATTCCGTAATTTTTCGCCAGTGCCTCGGAGATATCCTTCGAGGTGACCGAGCCGTAAAGCTTCTTGTCGGGGCCTGCCGCGTATTCAAAGACGACTACGATATTCTCAAGCTTCTTTGAGATATCGAGCGCGTTCTGCTTCTCAACATCTATCTTATGCTGCTTCGAAGCTTCCTTGTTCTTCATTTCGTTGATTGCCTTTGAGTCTGCGGGTATTGCCAATTTTTTGGGGAAGAGGAAGTTTCTCGCGTATCCGTCGGATACCTCTACCATCTGGTCCTTCTTGCCCTGTCCTTTGACGTCTGCCATTAAATAACTTTCATTATATTGTACCTCCGTTGAGTGATTTGCGTGATTTTATTCTTTTTGCGCGGCTGGTGCCTTCTTGCCGTTCTGCGAGAGTTGCTCAAAATGCTTGTCGATAGCTCCGAGCAACAGCTCTTTTGCCTCCTCAAGGCTTCTGTCTGCGACTGCCGCACCTGCCACATCGAAGTGTCCGCCTCCGCCTATCTTTTCAAGAATGAGCTGGACGTTTATCTTTCCGTTTGAACGTGCCGAGACGTGAATGACGTCTCCCACTCTCACGAGCGCGAACGCGGCATTGACCTGCTTTACCGTGAGCAGCTTATCCGCTGCCTTTGCGGCGGCAACACGGTCGTGGGGTGAGCCTGTGCCCTCGCTTGTGGTTATAGCCAATTCTCCGCGGTATATTTCCACACCCGCGCCGAAGAGCGCCTCGGAGCGATAGTCGTCAAACGCTTCCTCAAAGAAGGTACGCGCCACCTCGACGTTAGCTCCAGCGCCTCTCAAATAGAGAGCGGCGGAGAAGGTTCTCGTTCCAACAGTTCTCGTGAAGTTCTTGGTGTCGACCATAATTCCCGAAAGCAGGACGGTCGCCTCTTCCTTTTTGAGCGTTCCCGCGGGGAAGCTCTGCTCAAGTATTTCCGAAACAAGTTCGCTGGCGGAGGACGCCGAGGGGTCTATATAAGCCAGAACGGGCTCGTTCTTGAATTCTTCTTTCTTTATATGGTGGTCGATAACCACGGTTCTCAAAGCGTTGTGAGCAAGTTCGGGCGACTCGAGAATAGAGAAGTTATTAGCGTCTACGATAACTACCAGAGTGCCGTAGGAATACTTATCCATTCCGTCAACTCCGTCGACGAAAATATTTCTGTATTCCTCAAGCTCGACGAGCTTTTCGGTGCAGGAGAGGAAGCTCGGGCTCTGCGTGTCGGTGACTATCTTGACATCAACTCCGACATACATTGCCAGTGCCGCTATACCCACACAGGCTCCGAGCGAGTCGAAGTCGGGGTTGCTGTGTCCCATTACGAGGACGTTTGTGGCGTTCGAGATTTCGGAGCAGAGCTTGTTCGCGATAATTCTCGAGTGAACGCGCGTACGCTTTTGCTGACTCTTCGTGAGTCCTCCGAAGTAATTCACGCCCTTTTCGTTTTTGACTACGACCTGGTCGCCTCCGCGCTGGAGCGCGAGGTCGAGGGAGGAGAGAGCATCGTGCTCTCTCTCGGCAAGGGTAGAGCCTGTTATGGCGATACCCATAGATACCGTTACGGGAATACTGTCGTCGCCTATTCGAACCTGACGAACCGCGTCGAGTATCTCAAACTTATTTTTGATACAAGCCGCAAGGTGCTTACGGTCGAATATCATCATATATTTATCTCTGTCGTATTCGCGGAGTACGCCGTCCATATTTTCGGCGAAATCCTTGAGTATATTCTGAACCTGATTTGCCTCGGCTCTGTAGCTTCCCTTGACATACTGGGCTATCTCCTCGAGATTGTCGATTACGATATAAGCCACGGCGGGGGTTTCGGCAAAGTGAATATCGGTTATCTCTGTCAGCTTCGTTACGTCGTCGAAAACGAGCATATAATATGTGTGACCGTTCGACCTGACGGGGTGGCAGGATACGTCGTATTTATTCTTTCCTATGCTTACGGTGAGTGTCTTGCTCTCTGACTTTGCGCTCTCCTCATCCGACTCATCGGTCTGTGTCTGCTCGGGGGGATTCTCGACATCAACTATCAGCTTCTGATAATTGATATCGCAAAGAGAGGAGATGTTGAGGTTGAAATAGGTGTCCTTGTTTCCTGTTATGTCTTTCATAGCGGAGTTGACAGTGACCACCGTTCCGTTATTTGTGATTACGGCATAGGGCAGGTCGACCGAATCGCGGAAGGCGGCTATAACTCCGCTGTTCTGCTCCTCGGCGGCACGGCTCTCCGCCTTGTATATTGCCATACGTCTGCGGCTGAAGAAGAATATTACGCCTACTATCACGATATACAGAGATATCAGGAGCAGACCGCTGGTGGTCGACTTGATTTCGGTGTAGGTGCCGAGGACGGTATGATTCGCCAAAAAAATTATTCCCAGAATTATATAGAGTCTTGAGGGAAGCTCTTCCAAGCGATTCAGAAAATCAAATTTTTTGTTTGACATAGTTAATTCATGCCTTTCTGAAAAATTTTAACGGTCTTTATCAGGGCTTTTTGTTCTTTTTCTCGGTTATTATTCGGGTTATATTGTTGAGAATTATTACCGTCGCACCCGCGATTGACGCGAGTGTGAGCATTATCGAGGGGAGATAGAAGATAAGGAATATTACCAAAAAGTATATCAGGACGCCGCCGCACGAGCCTTTTTTGCCAAAGGTGAATCGGCGGAGAGTGAGAAGCGCGGTCAGCACAAGTCCGGGCATAAGAATGAGCGAGATATTCTCGGCGGTCGCCGACCAGACCGAGGTACCGTCACGCGAAAGGAGCAAGGAGGCGAAGAACGCCACAAGAAATACTATTCCCGAGACGAGGCTCATATCGAAGAGCGTCATGTTTTTTATCTTTTCCTTGTCTGTCTCTCCGTGGATAAATATGTTTATCATCATAGACTGGAGGAAAAACGCCAGAATGTTTGATATTATCACGATGATAGCGGGGAGAAGATTGAAGGTCGCGTTCACTGCCGCCGTCGACAGAGTAGTCGCGTCGGTCATGCTCAACTCGCCTATCTCGTTGTATACCGAGTATATCATCTGCGAGAGAATGTTTGTGATGTATCCCCTCGCCGAGTCGGCAACCTGACCGATAACAGAGAAATCCGTTCCGTATCTTGAAACAAAGATTGCCGCAGCCGCAGCCGCGATACTTAAAACGATACCCGCGGAGGTCTTGCAGATAACACTTAATCTGTCCTGCCCACGCCCGAACGAGTATGCCAGAAGAATGGCGGCGGGGAGATGGAAAAGAACGACCGCCGAGAGAAGAAAGCTCCCGAGCAGAGCCGATGCCGCAAGGTATGAAACGATGGCGGGAAGAAGCGACGCGAGTCTGAATACTGTCCTTTTCTGCGTTATAAGCAGATAGGCGAGAATCAGAGAGGAGCCTACGAAGGAGGCGAGTATGCCTCCGAGCAGCATTCCGAGAAATACGAAGCAGAGAACTGCCGTCAGTGCAAAGGATATCGCGGAACGCGGTATCTTTGAGAGCCTTGAGAAGGCAAAGACACATACTATAGCGGAAGCTATTGAGAGTCCCTGAAGGACAAACAGCGGTATATCTAAAAACAGAACCGCGGGCAGATAAAGCAGCAGGAGTATATAAGAGATACAGAGCAGGGGAAGCTTATATTTCTCCGATATTTTTGGCTTTTTGCCCGAAGCGCCGAGCGTATCGTCGGCGTGTATTTTTTCTTCGGTGTTCACTTTTACCTCTTTCGCGCAGGAGCAATGTCCTACACATTTTTTTGGACGGTAACGCCTAAAGACAGTTACCCTATTATAACAGTATACCATAAATATGTGAATTTGTAAACAGAAATTATCAAGGAATTGTTAATATTTGAGAAATTATCTTCTGTTTTGCGCGGTATTTGGCGAAAAAAATTGCCAATAGGTGTGAATTTTAATAAAATAAGGAAAAAATATTGAAAATATTAAAAAAACTATTGCAATTCGGAAAAATCTGTGTTATACTATACACAGTATGATGATGAGAGTGGGTTTGAGAGAACCCACTCTTAATTGTTGAAGAGAGCTTTTTCGCGCGGAGCGCGGAGTTTCTCGGAAAGGTTGGTAACAAAATGGCTAAAAATCCAAGCGTTGCCGAAAGAGTGACCGAGCTGGCAGAACCTCTGGCGGAGGAATTCGGTTACTTTTTGTGGGACGTTGAGTACGTCAAGGAGGGCGGACGAAAAATCCTTCGCATCACGATAGACTCCGAGGAGGGTATCACGATAGACGACTGCGAGAAGATGCACCGTGCGCTTGACCCCGTGCTTGACGAGGCGGATCCCATTGAAGAGGCTTACTACCTCGAGGTAAGCTCACCCGGAATCGAGCGAGAGCTTCGCACCGATATGCATATCGAGGCGTGTGAGGGCTGGGATGCCGAGGTAAGGCTTTACGCTCCTGTTGACGGAGCAAAGAGCTTTCGCGGAAAGCTTTTACCGCTCGGAGAGAGGGGCGAGGTAAGGCTCGACTCAAACGGTAAGGTTCGTGAGTTCGCGAGAGACTCGGTCGCAAAAATACAGACATATTTTGAATTCTGATAATTCACAAAAGAAAGGAACTTGAAATGAACAAGGAATTTTTTATCGCTCTTGACCTGCTCGAAAAGGAAAAGGGTATTCCGAAGGAGTATATGCTTGAAAAGATAGAGGCGGCACTTCTTTCGGCAGTAAAGAAGGAATACGGAAGCAGTGCGCTTATGCGCGTGGCAATAGATCCCGTCAAGGAAGATATCAAGGTCTATCAGCAGAGAGAGGTAGTTGAGGAGGTAACAAATCCCCAGTGCCAGATATCTCTTGAGGAAGCAAAGGCAATGAGCCGCAGACATACTCTCGGCAAGATGGTCGAGACCGAGGTCAAGACAAAGAACTTCCGCAGACTCAGCGCGGCGGCTGCTAAATCGGTCATCATTCAGGGAATCCGCGAGGGTGAGCGAAAGGCAATGCAGGACGCGTATGAGAGTAAGCGCGAGGAGATAATCACCGCGACGGTAAGCAAGGTAGACCCTGTCAGCGGAAACGTGGTTCTTGAAACGGGAACCAGCCACGCGGTTCTTCTCAAGAGTGAGCAGATTCCCGGAGAGACCTTTGAGGTCGGAGAGAGAATCAAGGTATTCGTTCTCGAGGTAAACAAAGAGCTTCGCGGACCGCTGGTAACACTCTCGAGAGTACATCCCGGACTCGTTCGCCGTATGTTTGAACTTGAGATTCCCGAGATTCAGGACGGAATAGTTCTGGTTAAGGGCGTATCGAGAGAAGCGGGTTCGAGAACCAAGATTTCGGTATGGTCGAGAGACGAGGACGTTGATGCTGTCGGCGCTTGTATCGGTAACCACGGAATGAGAATTTCGGGTATTGTCGACGAGCTTCGCGGAGAGAAGATAGACATAGTCAAGTACAGTGAGACTCCCGAGGAGTACGTAGCATCCGCTCTGGCTCCCGCAACCGTTCGCTCTGTTGAGATGACGGGTGAGAGATCCTGCAAGGTAATAGTCGATGCTGACCAGCTCTCTCTCGCTATCGGTAAAGAGGGACAGAACGCAAGACTTGCCGCAAGACTTACGGGAATGAAGATAGACATCAAATCCGAATAAGGCGCACGAATTTTCAGACTGCGTCATAGATTATTGAAAAGGGGGCGCGGTAATGGAGCAGAAAAAGAAAAAAATTCCCGAGCGTCAGTGCCTCGGCTGCAACGAGCATAAGCCAAAGTCAGAGCTTCTGCGAGTGGTCAGAGAGCCGTCGGGAGAGATATCGCTTGACTTCACGGGAAAGAAATCGGGAAGAGGAGCGTATATATGCAGGTCGCTGAAGTGCCTCAAGAGGGCGCGTAAGTCGGGCAGAATAGGAAAGAGCCTCGATTGCGAGATACCCGAGGAGGTCTACGACAGAATGGAGACAGAGCTTTCCGAAAATGAGTGAACATATAACCGTTACAGACGAAAAGAAGCTTCTTTCGGCGCTCGGGCTTTGCGCAAGAGCAAGAAAGATAACGGTGGGAGTTCCGATGATATGCGAGGCGCTCAAGCGCGGCGGCAAGGATATGCCGCGGCTTGTGTTTGAGGCGTCGGACACATCCGAGAATACCCACAAAAGGATATCCGACCGTTGCGGATATTATAAAGTGAGACTTATAAGGCTGGAAGCCGACGGCGCGTCCCTTGCGACGGCGGTGGGAAAGCAATCCGCCGTGGCGGCGGTGTCGGTGGCAGACGAGGAGCTTTGCCGTCTGGCAGAAAAATATATCCGAACAGGTCAGTGAGAATCGCTTGACATAAAAATCCAGAGAAATGAAGGCTTTCGTTTCGGTGTGAAAGGACATGGTACAAAGAATGGCTAATAATCCTCAATTCAAGGTGAGTCAACTCGCTAAAGATTTGAATATCAAAAACAAGGAGCTTACGGATATCCTTGCATCAAATGGAGTTACCGTAAAATCCGCTCAAGCGAGTCTCGAACCCGCTCAATTTGATATTCTGTTTGAGTTGCTCACCAGAGAAAATCAGATAGACAGTATAGAAAAATATATGAACGGAACGACTTATATTCCGTCGAAGAAGCCCAAGGAGACGAAGGCCGAGGCAAAGCCCGAGGAGGCTCCGAAGAAGGAAGCTCCCGTGGCAGAGGCTCCCAAGGCAGAGACGCCGAAGAAGGAAGAGCCGAAGAATCCCGAGCAGAAGGCTCCCGCAGCTGAAGCTCCGAAAAAGGATGCCCCCAAGAAAGAGGCTCCCGCGGCTGAAGCTCCCACAAAGGAAGTGAAGAAGGAGGAGGCTCCCAAGGAGCGTCCCGCGGCTCCCGCAAGAGAGAGCGCAAAACCCGCTTCCGAGGCAAAGTCAGCGTCAGGTGAGAAGAAGCCTTTCTCGCAGCAGAGCGGAGCGCCCCGCAGAGACGACCGTCAGGGCGCATGGCAGCCCAGAGAGGAGCGCCGTCCGCAGTACGGAGAGCAGGGCAGAGGCGGAGACAGATTTGGAAATCAGTCTCGTCAGCAGCCGCAGCAGAAGCGTTTTGACGCAAATCAGAGCGGCGGCTGTAAGGATTTCAAGGATAAAGAAAAGGAAAGCAGAGGCGGACCTCGCGATACCTTCAAGGCACAGCCTATAGTGCGTTCGCAGACAGCAAATCCCCCCAAGGAGAGAGGCGCGAAGCGAGTTGTTGATATGAGAGCGGGTTCTGTTGACCTCTCCAAGTACGACGAGAAGCTCGATACCTTTGTTCCCGATTCTGTAGCAGAGGCAAGGGGCGGAAGCGTCAAGGTCAAGAAGCAGACTCCCTCGGGCAACCGCATGATTGGAATGAGCGGAGGCCCCAAGGGTAAGCAGAACAAGGGCAAGAAGAGCGCGGCTCCTGTTACCAAGGCGCCCACGAGCGTAACGCTTCCCGACGAGATAGTCGTAAGCGACCTCGCGTCAAGACTCAAGGTGACGGCGGCTGAAGTGGTCAAGCGCCTTATGATGCTCGGAATGATGGTAAGTGTCAACCAGACGGTTGATTACGATACGGCGGCTATAGTTGCCGACGAAATGGGAATCGCTGCGACCAAGGAGGTTGTGGTCACTATCGAGGAGAGACTCTTCGAGGACGAGGTCGACGACGAGAGCAATCTCGTTGGCAGAGCGCCTGTTGTCTGTGTTATGGGACACGTTGACCACGGTAAGACATCTATCCTTGACGCTATAAGACATACCAGCGTTACCTCGGGCGAGGCGGGCGGAATTACCCAGCACATCGGTGCGTACAGAGTCCGCGTGAACGGTCAGGATATCACATTCCTCGATACCCCCGGACACGAGGCGTTTACCGCGATGAGAGCGAGAGGTGCGCAGTCTACCGATATCGCGATACTCGTTGTCGCGGCTGACGACGGTATAATGCCCCAGACCATAGAGGCTATAAGCCACGCCAAGGCGGCAGGAATAGATATAATTGTTGCTATAAATAAGATGGATAAGCCCACGGCTAACCCCGACGCGGTAAAGCAGGAGCTTACCAAATACGACCTCGTTCCCGAGGAGTGGGGCGGAGATGTTATCTGTGTTCCCGTGTCGGCTCTCACAAAGCAGGGTATAGACGACCTGCTTGAGAATGTCCTTCTCGTAGCAGAGGTCAAGGAGCTTAAGGCAAATCCCAAGAGACGCGCCAAGGGTATCATAATCGAGGCGAAGCTCGACCGCGGAAAGGGCCCCGTTGCGACGGTTCTCGTTCAGAACGGAACGCTTCATAACGGCGATATCGTTATCGCGGGAACGGCGGTTGGACGTGTAAGAGCGATGACAGACCACAACGGAAAGCTTCTCAAGGAGGCAGGTCCCTCGGTTCCTGTCGAGATAATCGGTCTTGCAGATGTGCCGCTCGCGGGTGACGAATTCAACGCCGTTGAGGACGAGAGAATGGCAAGAACTCTTGCCGACCAGCGTAAGGCAAAGGCAAAAGAGGAGACATTCAAGGCAAACGCGAGAGCAAATCTCGACGACCTCTTTGCGCAGATTTCCGAGGGCGTCAAGGAGCTTAACATTATCGTTAAGGCTGACGTTGGAGGCTCTGCCGAGGCTGTTAAGCAGTCGCTTGAAAAGATTTCGAACGACGAGGTCAAGGTTCGCGTTATTCACGCGGCGGCGGGCGGTATCCGTGAGGGTGACGTTATGCTCGCTTCGGCTTCAAACGCTATTATTGTAGGATTTAATGTTCGTCCCGACAAGGCGGCTATAGACAGTGCCGAGAGACAGAACGTCGATATCAGAACATACAGAATTATTTACGACTGTATCAACGAGATAACCGATGCTATGAAGGGTATGCTCGCTCCTCAATTCAAGGAAAATCTCCTTGGACACGCGGAGGTCAGACAG
>JAFTHJ010000141.1 GCA_017457465.1 Clostridia bacterium
ACAGGCTTTCTCTTATAGGATATTCCCGCCCTGTTGCGCTTAATCGCGCGTGAGACCGCTCCAACAGCTTCATCCTGACCGATTATACGCTCAAGCAGCCGCTGACGTAGAGTGTCTATCTTCTCGAACTCGTTCTGACTTATGCTTGAGGCAGGAATTCCCGTCCATACCTCGATAACTCCCGCTATCTCCTCCTCGTCAAGAACAACATTCTCGCAGGACGGCTCTATCTCGCGAAGTCTTTGAGAGAGCTGCATCTCCTGCGCCTTTATCTTTGTTATCTCCTCATAAAGCTTCTGCGATTCGGAATCACTCGCGGGTGTTTGCGCCTCTGCCTCCTCGCGCTTCTCCTTGAGCTTCAGTAGCTCCTCTCGGAGCTGCTGCGCCTCGTTAAGCACAGAGCTGTTCAGCGAGAGGTGTGATGCCGCCTCGTCGAGCAGGTCTATCGCCTTGTCGGGCAGATAACGGTCTGTTATATATCTTTCGGAAAGAATTACCGTTCTTTTTATAACACTGTCGGGAATACGTATCGCATGGAATTCCTCGTAATAATGCTTTATTCCCTGAAGCATCTCGACTGTCTCCTCGACAGACGGCTCGTTGACCGTCACAGGCTGGAAGCGCCTCTCAAGCGCGGTATCCTTTTCGATATACTTTCTGTATTCATTGAGGGTTGTCGCTCCGATAACGCGAATCTCCCCTCTTGAGAGCGCGGGTTTGAGAATATTCGCCGCGTTGACTCCACCCTCGGCGTCTCCCGTTCCGACGATATTATGCACTTCGTCTATAACGAGAATGACGTTTCCCGCCTCCTTGACCTCGTTCAGAAGTCCGAGAATTCTCGATTCAAACTGTCCTCTGAACTGTGTTCCCGCGACAAGCGCGGTGAGGTCAACAAGATATATCTGCTTTCCGCGGAGCTTATAAGGCACCTGATTCTCGGCTATCCTCTGCGCGAGTGACTCGGCTATAGCCGTCTTTCCCACGCCGGGCTCACCGATAAGACACGGATTATTCTTCTGTCTGCGGCAGAGTATCTGTATAACTCTCTCAAGCTCCCTCTCTCTGCCCACTATACGGTCAAGCTTTCCGTCCGCGGCGCGTCTTGTGAGATTTCGGCAGTATACGTCAAGATATTTATATTTTTTAGGGGCAGGTCTGCCCTTTTTCTCAAAAGCCTTACCTCTCTGGGGGCGCTCCTCGGCGGGAACAACTCCCTCCTCACCGTTCTCGAAGAGCTTGGGAAGCGGAATGGCGGGTGCGCCGCCCTCCTCCTTATTCTCATCGCTCTCGGGCTGAATGAGTCCGCTCTCCTCAAGATAATCGTTAAGCTCTCCCTCCATATCCTGCATATTTTCAAGCATTTCGGGAGGAAGTCCCATCTTATCCATAACATTCCCCAGCATACTCTCAACCGGGATACCAAGCTCCTTTGCGCATTTCATGCAAAGTCCCTCGGTCACTTTATTTCCGTTTTCGACCTTGGCGACGAAAACCACCGCAACTCTTTTGCGGCATTTTGAACACATTACCATAATTAATTATTTTCAGCGGCATCTGCCGTATCTGATTTCCCTTCGGATTTTTTAGCGTTTTCTCTGTATTCCGCAGCCGTCTCCCTGTCCTTGAGCGACAAATAATGCTTAACATACGCCGCAAAGGTAAGAATCGCGCATATTATTGCGGGGAGGAATACTATTATCGTTAGAATTATATTGTCCGCAAGTATATCCTCTATGATAACAGAAAGCACCACCGTCGCGTAGAACAGGCATACTGTCATCTTTCCGTACCATTTGCTCACCACGACTACGTTTCTTCTGCCAAGCACAAGCAGTCCCATAAAGAGAGTGCAAATCTCCTTCGCGAAGAAAGGCACAACAAACCACCACGGTATCATATTCTTGATAAAAAGGCATATCAACACCGTGCATTGCATAAGCTTATCCGCCACGGGGTCGAGTATCTTTCCCACCTTCGTTATCCAGTTGTTTCTTCTCGCCAGATATCCGTCAACCACATCGGTAGCACCCGCGACAAGAAAGACCACAAGCGCTATATACGGACCGACACAGAAGAAGGTATATATAAATACACCCACAAGCAGGATTCGTATAACAGACAAAATATTCGGAATATGCTTCAACTTCATTTTTTCTGACCTCTCGATTTTTTAACTTATCAACCGTTAAATTTTATATAGACCGCCTTTGATTCAGCGCAAACTATAGCAGTTTCCTCGTCGTAAACGAGCAGTCTTCCCGACTGACATTCATATTTTTCTTCCTCTCCGTTCGCGCTGTCCACACGAAGCGCACCCGTATCGGATTTAATAAAGACGTATTTTCCGCAGACCTCTATCTGATTTGCCGACTCTCTGACGATGTCGTTGTACAGCAGGTCTCCGTTGACATCAAACGCTATTATTTTGTTGACGTCATTAAGGGCGCCCGTCTTAAGCGCTATCGCGGCTCCGTTCTTATCGGCGCGTACCGCCGATATCTCGCCGTTATATCTTATTTCCTCATATACGTTATACAGGTCATCAAGCACCGTTGCCGAGCTATCGGTCATCACCGAAAGTCTTCCCTTTTCCATAAAGGAGCAGGCGAGCGGAAATTCATACGGCAGTACATTCTCCGCGAGAACCCTGTCTTCGTCAGGCTCTCTGCCGTCATCCTTTCTCTGCGAGATGTCGTATACCCTGACGGTGGAAGAGCCGCGTCCGTCTCCGACGCCGTAATAAAGCACCGCCATTCTCTCACCGTCCTCGTCTATAGCAACGTCAACGGCGTACATATCCTTGCTGTACTTTCCCGTAAGCTTGATATTCTTATTATAAACGCTTATCACCGATTTATATTCAGCGGACGAGCTGACCACCGCAAAGACTCCCGAATCCGAGATAGCCGCGTCGGTAATAGCGTTCTCGAGGTTTTCCGTGTATACCTTTGAGAAGGAATTATAAAGTGCGAATGAGGTTCCCGACATATCGTAAACCAGAAGATATTTGTCGGAGCAGACCGCGTACGGAACAACATAATCCGAACGGCTCTTGAGCGTTCTTCTTCCCGTGGCAGTATAGACAGAGACATTCGACGGGCTGACCGCCGCAAGTCCTCCTCTGTAAAGCGAAAAGCTCTGATTCTGGTAAACGTCATAGGAAAGCGTTTCGTAATTCGTGCTTTCTATATCGACCGCGTTACCGAAGTCCCTCACGAAATAAAAGAAATTACCGTAGGTTATATCTCTTATGTTCGCGAATATCGAGATAAGCACGAAAAGCACGAGCAAAAGTGAGAAAACTCTTTGCGCTATCTTATAACGTGCCGAAACGGTTGCGTAATACGCGTCTCCCGCCCCCGCGAAATCCTCACGGCGAAGTATCTTTTCCTTTTGAGGCTCCGCGCTGAAGAACTCCGCTATTCGCTCGGCAAATCCGCCGCTCTTTTTGTCGTCTTCGCTCCCGTCATTATTCTGTTTTTTCCAAAAAGGTTTCTTCACGCGTCTCCCTCCTTTGCGAAAAAATCAGCTTCTATGTCAATTATAAACCACTTTGTTGAGATACAAGCCCCTCGCGGGTGCGGTTATTCCCGCCATTTTTCTGTCCTTTGCGGCTGTGACCGCATCTATATCCTCGGGCGTAAGCTTTCCCTCCGCTACCGCGATAAGCGTTCCCATAAATATTCTGACCATATTGTAAAGAAATCCGTCGGCTGACACCTTGAATATAACGGTATCCCCCTCTCGGTAAACCGAGGCGGAGCGCACTGTCCGCACGGTATCCTTGATATCCGAGCCTGACGCCATATAGGAGGCAAAATCGTGTTTTCCCACAAGCCTTTGAGCCGCCTCGTTCATTCGTGCAACAGCCTCGCCGTCAAGCACTCTCGGATAGTGCCAACTTCTGTCCTCAAAAAAGGGACTCGGCACCGCTCGGTTGTATATCATATAAAGGTATTCCTTGTATTTAACATCATACCTCGGATGAAAGTCGTCCCCGACCTCCTCCGCACCCCAGACCGATATGTCGGGCGGAAGCGCCGCCACAAAGGCAAGAGGAAGCTTATCTGTCGGTATCGAGGTGACGATACCGCTCTTTCCCCGCTCGGTAACCGTTGCGCAAAACTCATTTGCGTGTACTCCGCTATCGGTTCTGCTGCAGCCCGTAACATCACAGCTCACGCCAAACACTCTCTGCGCCGCCTCGCAAAGCACCTGCTGCACAGTAACGGCGTTTTTCTGTATCTGGTAGCCGCAATAATTTGTTCCGAGATAGGATATGTGAAGCAATATTTTCAAGCCGCCATTCCTCCAACCGTCCGTAATTTCAAGCTCAAGCGGTGTAACCCAATCCAACGATATTCAGACAGATTATCCCCGCAAGGAAGATTATCATAATTATCAGTGCCGCGACATCAGAAAAACGGCATTTTCTGACGACCATTCTCGTGCCGTCTCCGTGGTAGCATCTGCATTCCATCGCAACGGCAAGTTCAACCGCGTGTCTCATTGCCGAAACTATGAGAGGGATAAGCACGGGCTTGAGCGCCTTCGCTCTCTGCACAAGACTTCCCGTCGAGAAGTCCGCGCCTCTCGCCTTCTGCGCCGTCATTATTTTATCCGCCTCCTCAACGAGTGTGGGGATAAAACGGAGCGCCAGTGTCATCATCATAGCGAAATCGTGAACAGGCACCTTCA
>JAFTHJ010000142.1 GCA_017457465.1 Clostridia bacterium
CCGCCGCAATTATTGGTTTTGTTCTTTACTGTTTTACCGTCTGTGACGAAGGGGTCGTTGTTTTGCGAGCCTGTAAGGTGGGCGCATTCAAAGCCGTTCCCGAACTCGATGCCCTTGACGGCGGGAATTCCGAAAACTATTGAGGAGATGCGGTTTTCAATGCCGTCAAACATATGCTCTCCAAGTCCTGCCGGCAGACCGACAGCGGCACACTCTATAATGCCTCCGACCGAGTCTCCCTCATGTGCGGCATCTGTTATTACCGCCTTCATAGCCTCGCCCGCCTCCACGCTGAGAACGGGGAAGTCGGCTCTGCCCGAAAGCAGTCGGAGGGAGTAAAAATCAACGCCCGCAAGGTCAAATGGGGTGTCGTATATTCCGCCTACAGCGTAGAGATGCGCTCCGACGCTTATGCCGCGAGACCTGAGATATTGCAGACAAATACCACCGATGATACAAAGCGGAGCGGTGAGTCTGCCCGAAAAATGTCAGCCTCCGCGCAGGTCAACGCTTTCTCCGTACTTCGTCCTTGCCGCAAAATCCGCGTGTGACGGACGGGGAATGAAGGAAAGGTTATCGTAATCCGCCGAGCGCTGATTGGTATTCCTTATGATGGCGTGAAGCTCCTCTCCCGAAAGAGTGCTGTCTCCCTCTATGCCCGAGAGAAATTCGGGCAGGTCAGGCTCACGGCGCTTGGTGGAGTATACACCCTGCCCCGGAGCGCGGCGCTTCATAAAGGCAAGAAGCTCTTCTCTGTCAAAGGTAAAACCCTTGGGCATACCCTTTGCAATAACTCCTATATGTGGGTCGTGAGAACCGCCGTATACGGTAATATTCAGATTTTTTCCGTAGCTTGTTGACATAATATCTTCCTTGTGCTTTTAACTTAAATTTATTCCCAGATACTTTTTTATATCGTTCCAGAATTCGGGGTAGGATTTTGAGACGCATTCCGCGCCTATCACGGTTACGGGAGAGCGGCACACCACAGAGGCAACAGCCGCGCTCATTGCGATGCGGTGGTCGTTTGCCCCGTCAACCTCGCCACCCACAAGGCTGTCCTTGCCGTTTATGATAAGCCCGTCCGCGGTCTCGGTCACGTCAGCTCCGAGCGCGGTAAGCATAGCGCGGGTGGTGACCAGACGGTCGCTTTCCTTAAGCCTCAGCCTTGCCGCGCCGTATATCACCGTCGTTCCGCGAGCTGCCGCGGCGACCGTGGCAAGTACGGGGACAAGGTCGGGTATCTGTGTGGCATCTATATCAATGCCGTGGAGGTCATTGCCTCCCTTTACCGTAAAGCCGTCCTCACTCTCCGTTATATCCGCTCCGAAGCGGCGGAGAATGTCAACGATAGCTCTGTCCCCCTGATGAGAGTCGGGGGAAAGTCCTCTTACGGTAACACTTGCGTTTCCTATCGCTCCCATACACAAAGGGAATGCGGCATTTGACCAGTCTCCCTCTACAGAAATATCAGCTGTGGTGGAGTTGAGCCTTGCCCCCTTTGATATAACGTATCCGTCCTCTGTTTTTGTGGGAGCCGCGTCGAATGCGCTGAGGGCGTCCACGGTCATATCTATGTATGCCGAGGATTCGGTCTTTCCTTCTATAACTATCCTTCCGCCCTTTCCGGAAAAGGTGAGAGCAAAAAGCAAGCCGCTTATAAACTGCGAGGACACGTCGCCTCTGATACGGTACTCCTCACCCTCAAGGCAGCCCTTGCATGTAAGGGGATTTGAGCCTTGTGGGGAAAGACGCGCGCCGTGGCGCACCAGCTCCTCGTAAAGAGGGGAGAGGGGACGGTCGGCAAGTCTGCCCGAAAGCATAAAGCATGCCTCAACTCCGAGGGCGGGAATTACGGGAAGCAGAAATCTGAGTGTAGAGCCGCTTTCACCGCAGTCAAGCACCGCGCCGTTTCTCGGAGATACTATGGGGGCTATGCGGAAGTAGGGCGGGGAGTAATCTATCCTTGCGCCCAAGGCTCTCAGACAATTTGCCGTAGCCTCTATGTCCTTATTTGTTTTGTCGCACCGTATCACCGTTGAGGTTTGCGCGAAAGCCGCGCAAATGAGCATTCTGTGTGCCGCTGATTTTGAGGATATGGCACTCAGCGCTCCGACGGGAACGGATGGAGCAAGGGTAATATTCATAGCATCAAAGTCCTTTTTGTATAAAGTCGGTAAGCTCTGTCAGAGGGAGCTTCAAAAGTCTTGTGTCACCTATCGAATAGGGAACTACAAGCGTTATGCTGTCTCCCTTTCTCTTTTTGTCGGCAGTTGCCGCCGCCGCCAGCTCTTCCGCGCCGAAGGCACAGCTTGTGGGAAGATTTTCTCTTTCAAGTGTGGCAAGCAGTGCGCAAAGGTCAGTCTGCGGACAGACCCCAAGCTTTACCGCGGCACGGGTAACGATGACCATACCGATGGCAACCGCGCTTCCGTGAGAAATTTTAAGCTCGGAGCAAGCCTCTATCGCGTGACCGATGGTGTGACCGAGATTTAGAAGCGCACGCTTGCCGCTTTCAAACTCGTCCTCCTCCACCACGTTCCTTTTGTTTATGACACACGACTCAATAACGTCCTCTATCTGCTCTCTTATGCCGCCCGAGAGGCTGTCAAAGAACGCTTTGTCGTTGATAACTCCGTACTTTA
>JAFTHJ010000012.1 GCA_017457465.1 Clostridia bacterium
ATTTAGCTCAAGCGGCGGATATTGACCTCTCGTGCAAGGATTATGTTCCGATAGGAATATATTCCTATGGAAAATACTTCCTCGGAACCTACGACGGAATGGGATATACCATAAGCAATATGAATATCAGCGGAGCTCACGGCACGGGAGAAAAGAAAAACGGCAACAACGCTATGTTCGGATTTCTCGGCGGAAGAGTTCAAAACGTAACCATTATCGACAGTACAATAGAGGGAAGCTGTGCCGCGTCTATCGCGAGTCACGGCGGCGGAAAAGACTCATATATAATAAATTGCTACAGTAGCGCAACCGTCCGCGGCACAACACGCTCGGGCGGAATAGTTGATAACTATAACGGGTTTGTATACGCGTGTGTATTTGACGGAGAGGCGAATTCCCTCTGCTCATGCACCTGTCGTGAGCTGATTGGATGTTATTCAAATAAGCCCCTTATAAACGAAAAATACTTCATCGGCATCGCAGACAACAACACCGAGTTCGACACTTTCGGTGAAGCGGAGATAGCGGGTTTCAACGAGAATATCGACGGTTACAGAAAAACAAATAATTACAGACCGTTCAACGTCTGGAGCTACTCTGACGGAGAAGCCGCAACAGAGCCTATTGCGGCAGAGATGACATACGGAGAGAAGATGTCGTCCCACCTCGTTCCGATAATATGTGTTCTGGTTGCCGCCATCGCGGTCGCTGTCCTCACGGGACTCAAAGCCTCGTTCGCAAAGGATATTCTTTCCGCCGTCAGACGCGCAAAGCCTATGCACCTTTATATCACAATCGCGAGTGTCATATCGGTTCTCTCGATAATATTCATCGCGGAAAACAAGGGCGTTATATATGATTATCTGGTCGGATATTTCGGCGGGGATATTTACGCCGACTTCTTCAACCACATAGATTACTGTAAAAACCTTGAGAACGTATACTATCAGGCACCCTTTGCGTGTTTCCCTCCTCTGGCTTACGTAATTTTCTATTATCCCTTAAGCCGAATACTTCCGGAGGATGCGGTTATCCGCTTCTCACCGTGGAAAAACTCCTCGGGAATATTCATAATCTACACGGCAAGTATCATTATATGCTGCCTGATAATCTTCTGGTTTATGAGATATTTCCTGAAAAAATACGGAACAGGCGCAATATCCTGTGTAAGTATTCTTGTTCTGATATCGAACTGCTTCTTCTTCGGAGCTATTGAGCGCGGAAATTCGGTAATTATCGTTCTTGCCCTGCTTATGGCGGCAATGTGGCTGCGCGACAGAGACAGTAAGGTAGCTCGTGAGGTCGCTCTGATACTTATCGCGGTAGCGGCGGGCTTCAAGGCATACCCCGCTCTGTTCGGTCTGCTCTATATTGTGGAAAAAAGGTGGAAGGAAGCGATACGCCTCATAATCTACGGTGTTCTCTTCTTCTTCGTTCCCTTCGCGTTCTGCGGCGGCTGGGACGGATTTATGCAGTTCGTCAGAGTCATCTCGCAGGTTCAGACCGATTCCTATATGTCCTACACGAGCATAACATCAACGGTAGCGCTTCTCGCGGAGGAAACGAATATAGGATTCTTCGCGTGGGAACACACGGCAACACTCGCAACAGCAATCTTCCTCGCGGTCAACGCGGCAGCTCTCTTCTCGGGAAAGCTCTCGGCTTGGGAAAAGGCAATGATAGTTTGCTGTATGGTCGTTCTCGGCCCCGCTTGGAGCGGAACCTACACCTGCATCTATTTCGCGGTGCCTATGGTAATGTTCTTTGCTCACACGGCACAGGGATTTGGCAAGAATGGGACGTTGGTGTATAATCTCTTCTGCACCGTCGGCTTTGCCACGGTATTCTCGCTGATGTCCTTTGTAAACTCGTCGGGCGAGTCTTTCGCGAATATACGCTATATTGCGATAATGGCGATAGACCTTGTTATAGTCGTCAAAGCGGCGGTATTCCTCGCAAAAAAGCTGTTCTCGAAAAAGGAAACAGCTCCGATAGCGACAGAAGATACGGTCGAAGCATAACTCAATTTATAAAATTATCCGTCGGGCATTGCCCGACGGATTTTTTCATCTTACGAATTAATTATTATATAATTCACCGTGCCGAGGTCCTCGTCGACACCCACGGGGGCGGATATTTTCGAGGTGGGAACAAAATATTTCTTCGATACAGACCAGACCGTGTCGCCCTCTGCGGGGAAGCAGATTATCATATCTCCGCCCGCCTTCTCGACTCTCTCTCCGAATCTGACCTCGGATGCCGTCCTCACACTCTGTGTCCCGTATATCTCGGCACATACCGAAAGCTCGGTGTCTATTCCGAGATTCTCCCCGTCAACACGCGCACGGCATAAGAGAGCGCGTATATCGGCTCCAAGCTCCGACTGCTCACCGAGGTCAGCTGAAAGCTCGTAACGGAAAGGAAGCGTTATCTCGGATACGCTGTATTCACCGCCGTTCTCAAGCAGAATACTGTACTTGCTCTGTCCACAGAGAATGCTTCTGCCCTTGTCTCTCTCAAGCCTCTCGGCGACAGGCTTACACAAAACATCTATAACGCGTGAGCCAGCGGGGATATTCGTCTCGGAAAGCGGAATACGCTCACTCTGCGAGAAATTACCTCTCGGGAGTGCGGTAAGCGTGGGAACAAGGTAGTCGCGGTATGCGTTCTCGCAATAATTCTCGGTGGAATATATATCCCTCGTATAGGATATCGGAGCGACCTTGTGCGCCACGACCTCGGGGATAATATTCATCGAGCAGAGTATCTTACCCTCCTCAACGCTCACTGTCATATCGCTTACATAAGCGCTTCCCCTGCAGGTCGCCTCGGGGGTAATATCCTCTATCTCAATCTGCTCATTAAAGGGTACGCTTCGGCTTATAACCTCGGCAGAGGCGGGAGAGCCGTCACGGCAGGTTAGCAAAGAGAGCCGTAGCTCTCCTCGGCAATCGGCGTATCCGTCCGCTGCGCTCACATCGGTAACGACGGCATCGGCATAGGCGCTCACGACACGTGTATCATCTGCCCCCAGAGCTATCTCGTCGGAAAGCTCGGCGGTCTCGCCCATACCCGAGAGCATCATAAGCGAGGGAAATTCTCCGTCAAGCCGCTCTATGCTCAAAGGATTCACCTCTCCCGATATTCGCTCCTCGCATATCATCATACCGTAAGCCTTCACACGGGCGCTCAAGCGGCATTTAATATTGAGCTTTCTGGGCGCTCCTACCCTTGCCGTTATTCCCTCGTCTCTGATATCCGCGAGAAGAAGAACTCCCTCGTTGAGGTCGAACTCGCTTGACAGCTCAAGCGGAGCGCTAAAAGCGTATTCGGCAGAAAGAGGCGCTGAATAAAGCTCTCCGTCAGAGCCTATGTAAAGCAGCTGATAGTCGAGGGTGCCGTTGAACTCGGCTTTTCCGCCGCCGATATATTTTGCGGGAGGAAGCGGCGCGGCGCTCACTCGCAGAACTCTCCTTATTTCTGGCTGGTAGTCGGGAAGAACGTAATCGTTTGAAACCTCCGTGGCAATAAGCCTGTCGCATAACGGCATCTGAAATCTTTTCGGGGACGCCCCGTACATTGCATCGCTGCTGTTCATATCGCAATCTCCTTTTTATCGAGGTATTTATTTGTACGGTAAAGCCTATGCCGAGAAGCGGCAAATTATTCCAAAGGGCTAACGGAGCGTTGAGGCCTCCGTTAGCCCTTTATATATTCCCCGCCATTCTCCTCGCAAAACGCCCGTATTTTAGGGTCTTTCCCCACTCCCTCAAAGGGGCTTCCCGCGATTTTCGCAAAAACAAGCAGGTGAAATCTCATTCCGCATACAAGCTCGGCTCCGCCGAGAAGCTCAACAAGCTCTCCGCAGTCAAGACCGTCGACATACTCTCCCCCCACAGCCTCGCTCATACGGAGCGATATTTTTTTATCCTCGGCGGGATACATTCCCACAAAGATACACCGAAGCCCTCTTTTCGCCGCACTCTCGGCTCTGCTCCCGAGCACCAGAATCTCCGACCTCTCACCTCTGCCCGATACGGCAAAGACCGCATATCCGCCTCTATCTTCTCTTTTTGCGGAGCTTTGAGATTCACCGAAGATTCGAAAAGCGAGGTCGTCCTCAAGCGCGATTTTTTCCCTATCGGCGCCAAGCGCTATAGCAAGTCGAGCCGAGCGTTTGTCGCGAAATCCGAGGTGGTCGCATTTGCCGAGAATCCTCGCGCTTATCCGTCTTCCCACGGCGCTCTCTATCGGACCAAGCCCGTTTGCCCAAAGCTCAACTCGCACCCCACGCCTTGAGGCTATCTCGGCAAGTACGGCATAATATATCAGTGAGCGAAGGCTTGTCCTGTCCTGAAAAATCGTTCCGCCGCCAAAGGCAAGACACCGAGCGTGGGAAATTTGCTTCATAACCGAAAATATATTTTTCGGCGAGACACAGCTCACGCCGTACCTGTATCTGTCCCGTCTCGGGTGTCGGCTCAAGGCGCATATTCCGTCTCCGTATTCCAATCGCGCCCGTGCGATAGCGCCCTGAAGCAGCACGTCATCCCCCGTATTGCCGTATCCGTAATAGCCGCAAAGACAGACGTCCCCTTTGCCCATACAGCTCCGCTCGATAGCCCGTCTGTAAAAGTGCCGAGTCAGCTCGGCACAGCGCTCTACACCGTGATTCTCCGAGACGTATTTTCGCAAAAAATCCGACCGTCTTTCGCTCTCCTCCTCGCTCATATCAAGAAGTTCAACAAGAGATGAGAGCATTTTTTCGTCGGTAATGCCAGAATACCCCCTCGCGCAAAAATTGCTCCGCTCCGCCTCCGCGATATTCCCCTCTCCGACACATCCGAAAAAGCCCTCATTCCCCGCCAGAACAACGAGAGCGCCGCTCGACATCGCCTCAAGAGCCGCCCTCGAAACGCCGACAAAGATACCTCTCTCACGCATAATCGGAGCTACATCGGTCCGTGCCCCCAAAGTTCTCACACACGCATATCCTATCTCGCGGTTCACCCTCTCGGAAAGCTCACGAAGCCGCGGATATTCCTCGCCTCCGCCCACTATATCCACAGTTATTCCCGAATATTTTTTCGCGAGTGTCGGCGCGACACTGCAAAGCGAGTACGCCGCCGCGGAGCAATCTCGGTCAAGACGGCTGACAAAAAGTATGCTTTTCCCCTCGCGTATACTGCGCTCGGGAGAAAATCGGGCGGTGTCAACCCCGTTCGGAATTATCTCTATCCTCTCCCGCTGTACCCGATAAACCTCGCGCAGATATTCGGCAATATCCTCGCTCACCGCGCTGACATAATATCCCCATCGCGACATATACTTTTTTAACGGAGTCACTTGAAATCTGGCGTGTGCCGTGGTCACAAAGCAAATCCCCGCTCGTCTTGCCGCCCTCTCACCGATATACGCGGCTATTCGGGAATGGGCGTGAATAATATCGAAGTGCTGTCTGCGCAAAAGAGAGCGTATGGCAGCATAAGCCCCGATGAGCTTTGTCGGCGCTCTCGAGCCGAGCGGGAGGGTAATGTGCCTCACTCCCGCACCCGAAAGCTTCTGTGCAAGACTTCCGCCGCCCGATATCACACAGACCTCGTTCCCAAGCTCCGTAAGCGCCGCCGAAAGTGAGCAAAGATGTGTTTCGGCACCGCCTATATCAAGTGAGGATATCAGCATAAGTATCTTCATCTCAAGTCTCCGTTTTCTCGGTAAAATAAATTATCCTAGCGTCAATATCCAAGGAATCCGCGCGATATATTACGCGAATCGGCGTCTCGCTCCTTTGCGATAGATATATCTCGCTCTCGCTTCCGTCCGCTCTCCTGCATAAAAGACGGTCGACACTCTCACCGTCAAGCGTCTCGGAAGAAAGATATGATATCTCTCCCTCGGTATCAAAAATCCGCTCGACATCGAGCCAAGCCGCGAATTTCCCGATATCTACCGTTATTCCGTCAAGCTCGGCACGAGTCTCACCGTCCTCGCGAATAACCCTGATACCTCGCAACGCCCTCGGCTCCTCGAAGCGCAGAGTAATATCTCGGCTTCTGTCTTCCCGCAACACGCCCACATCAAGCACAGCTCGTATATGCTCTCCGCCTCTCTCCCAACTTAACTCACATTCAAACGCCCCTCTGCCAAAATCAAGCGCTATCTCCCTCTCTCGGGAACACCCCGAAAGCAATAAAATCACAAGCGCAAAAAGCACCGCCGTTTTGATTTTTCCCATACCTGCCTCCATAAATTCATTTTATAAGACACAATATGAAAAATATTATAGATTAATACTTAAAATACCGTTGCAATGAGACAAATATTGTGATAAAATATTCCTGTAAGATATATCCAAACATAATTTTTCAGAGTGAGAGAATATGAAGAAAAAATATCATCTTTATTCGTCAATGCCTATGCTGGGAAACCACAAGACCTTTGCGGAAATAAACCTCGGGGCGTTGAAATATAATTATAAAAAAATGCGCGACGAGATAAAGCGCTCGTCGGCTGATACCGAAATGATATGCGTTCTCAAGGCAGACGCTTACGGTCACGGAGCAAAG
Organism: Clostridia bacterium; assembly: GCA_017457465.1. Classification (GTDB taxonomy): domain Bacteria; phylum Bacillota; class Clostridia; order Oscillospirales; family CAG-272; genus HGM12713. The sequence continues at coordinate 6,567 of JAFTHJ010000012.1, forward strand.
AACTGTTGCCGCGCCTTGCTTGAGGAGGGCTGTCGATTTTTTGCGGTATCCTCTATAGAGGAGGCTATCGACCTGCGAGAGGTCTGCGAGGATATGGGAAATGACGCCGAGATACTTATTCTCGGATATACCTTCCCCTATCAGGCGGCTCTCCTCGCCAAGTATAACATTATAACCTCTCTTGTAGACCGCGCCTTCGCCCTTGAGTTGGCTGACGAAGCCAAACGCGCGGGGGTTAAGGTCAGATGTCACCTGAAGATAGACACGGGAATGAACCGTATCGGATTTCTCGCGAGAGGCGAGGATGAGATAGAAAGCACTGCTCGGGATATTGCCGAGCTGACAGCTCTGCGCTCTCTCGATATATGCGGAATGTTCACGCATTTCGCAAAAGCCGACGAGGCGCTTGAGGAGGAGCTTCCCCACGAGCCGACACGCGCACAGGCAGAGCGATTCTTCGCGCTCGACAAGGCTCTGCTCAATATGGGAATAGATGTAAAATTCAGGCATCTGTGCAACAGCTCCGCCGCTATGATTTTCCCCGAATATCATCTTGACGCCTGTCGTCTCGGAATCTCTCTTTACGGCGCACACCCCTCTCGCTATGCCGACAAATACGCGCTTAAGCCCGTGATGAAGCTCTGCACCGTAATATCGCACATTCACGACCTTCCCGCGGGACAGACAGTGAGCTACGGCGGAGTTTTCGCATCGGACACCGACAGAAAAATTGCCACTATTCCGATAGGCTACGCCGACGGCTTTGTCAGGGCGTACAGCGGAGTTTCGCTCTCTGTCGTCACTTCCACGACAAGCTTCAAGGCTCCCGTTTGCGGCAGAATCTGTATGGACCAATGTATGATAGACGTGACCGATACCGACGCCGCGGTTGGCGACAGGGTGGTAATTTTCGGAAACTCTCCCGAAGACCTTGCGGCTCTGGCTGCCGCAGCCGACACGATAGAATACGAATGTCTGTGTCTTGTGACCTCGAGAGTTCCGAGAATAGCGGTTGAATAATCGCCGCCACGCAAAGCAAGGAGGTATAAAATGAGCAACCTGCACGAGTATAAATACGAAAACAAAAAGGACGATTTTTATTACCGTGAGACAAAATTTTCGGCAACCCCGCTTGCCTGTCACCCTCATCTTCACTCGCATATAGAATTAGGAATTCTGCTTGAGGGAAAGACCGACATAACGATAGACTCAAAAAAATATACACTTGAGGCGGGAGATATGTTCGTCTGCTTCCCGAATCAGGTTCACGGCTTCAAAACGCTTGAAAAGGAATATTATATCCTCTTCATATTCAACCCCGAGATTATATCCGAATTTTCAAATCTCTTTTTCACAAAGCTACCCAAGACAGGTATTATCAGAAATGCAGCCGAGAATTCAGAGCTTCGCGATATAATACAGCTCCTCGCAAACACCTACCGAAGCTCCGACACGCACAAAACTCTTGCCGTAAAGGGATATCTTCTGATTCTATTTTCCAAGATTCTCGAGGAGCTTGAGCTGAACGATATTCAGTCAGGCGACATCAAGCTTATCGGAGCTATTCTCAATTATTGCTCAAAGAACTACAATCAGCCCCTCTCCCTCTCTATCCTTGAGCGGGAGCTTCACATAAGCAAATTCTATATCTCGCACACCTTGAGCAACAAGCTTCATATCAGCTTCAACGATTACATAAACTCGTTAAGAATAATGAACGCCTGTAAGCTGCTCCAGAGCACAAAAAAATCGGTAACCGAGATAAGCGAGGCGGTCGGTTTCAACACCCTGCGAACCTTCAACCGAGCATTTATAAAGCATACGGGAACTACCCCGAGCAAATACAGAACGCAGAAATCCCCCCTTAAGAACTCCTCTCTGCCGCTTTGATTCGCCAAAGGCAAAGAAAAGAGCAAGAACAGAAAAAACTTCTGTTCTTGCTCTTTTTTATTGATATAAGCTACATCTCCTCCGCTAGGGTTTTGCGCTTCTGCCATTTTCCCGAGAGGAAATATATCATACTCGGTATCGCATACCCATAGGGCGCGAGACCGTAGCCAAGCACGAAGCCGAAAAATCCCCAACCGAGAGCTAGACCAAAAAGCCAACTCAAGCCTATACGCAAAACAACGCCGTCAAGAAGCGCCAACACCATACTCAATCGCGCGTTTCCGATTCCCTGAACGAAGGCTCCGCTTCCCCTCATAAGTGCAAAGGCGGGGAACATCCAGAGTATCGCCGATATAAAGGTTCCCGACATATCGTGAACCAGCGCATCATCCGAAAACATCATAAAGAGCTGTTTTCCGAAGCCTATGTAAAGCACCATAC
>JAFTHJ010000143.1 GCA_017457465.1 Clostridia bacterium
GGTATAGCTCAAGGATATGTCGGATGCCGCCACAGAGCATACCAGATAATCCACCACCCGTTTTACTATGTTGAAAACAGGCTTCGGCAGATCCTCTGCCCCGCTTCCGTACCATTGGTCGCCACGGTAGAAACGCTCGTTGACACGAACCTTTTCATACAGTCCGATACTGCGCTTATACGCTTTCCCCGCCTCATATTGACTCCAAGCCTTACTGTTTTTCTTCATATTCTCCTTTCTCACCCTACTTTTTTACAGTAAGGGTGACCGCATATATTCTTTGCGCGTTTTCCGCGCTTGAGGATATTCTCATTTTCAGGTCGGTAAATCTTCCGCAATTCGGTCTGACTCCGTAAGAGGCGATACCCGCTTTGCCCGTGAGCGCAGCTCGGTCCTCAACCCCCTTGTCGGAGACAAAGGAAAGCTCGATTCGCTCACCGTCGGTATCCGCCCTGACCTCCGCTCCCATAAGTCTCTTGTTCTCAAACGGATGTCCGAAATCAAGCCTCTGCCCCACATAAAAAGCGGGTATCTGACGCGCCTTGCCATCCTCGGCTATATCCTCGCAGAGCTCACTGTCAAAAACATAGAGCTTTTCTTTCGAAAGAAAGCCGAAGCTGTCGGGCGTGTCAAAGAAAAGACGCGCGGGGATACCGTCATAAATATACCAGTTTTTACCGCCGTTTCCGTAAACGAAAACTCTGCCGTCACCGTTCTCTCCGCCCGAAAAGAGTACCTCCCCTCGGCGCTTGTCCTCATATACCGACGCCGACTCAAAGAATCCCTCGGGCAGCAGCTCCTCTATTCCGTCGGATATAACATAAGCGTTACAGTCCTCAAGCACGTCTGTGTTTGCGGTCAAACGCATAATATGCTCTCTGCCGACATTCACAGGGTCGTTTCCGCATCTTGCCACTCCGTACGGCACCTTGCAGCCGTTTTCGGTGTTTATTCTCATAATGGGAACATCCTAGGTTCCGCAGCTCTCGCTGTCCGCCATCCAGGTCTCACCCTCGGTGAAGATAAGAAGCCTGTCCATATGACGGCCCACGGTGCTTATCGCGTAGCGTCCGTCTCCGACTGTAAACTCATTGTCCATAGGAAAATAAAGCTCACCGTTGTCTCCGTACCTTTTTATCGACTCGCGCAGATTCTCCGCCGTGACAAATCCCGTGCAGAACATAAGATTTTTCTTTTCTCCGCCCCACATAAAAACTCGGCTGTTTGATATTCCGCCAAACACACACGCCTCGGTGTTTCTGACCGCGCGTTTCCTCTCAAGCGCGTCTCGCTCGAATGTCAGATAAGCCAGAATTCTGTCTCCCTCACAAAGTCCCGCCATACTGATAACGTTGAGTCTGGTGTCGAGCGCATACTCCTTCTCGGTAAGCTCAACTCCGTTCAGATAGAGCGCGTCTACCTTGCTCACCTTGTAAAGCGTGGAAATAAATAACGATTTCTCATCGGTTATTATATAGCTTATCCTCGCTCTCGGATTCAGAAGATTAAGCGGCTCGTTTATCTCTCCCGGATATGAGGAGCCCCAGTTCTCTCCGAGCAGAGGAACATAGCCCACAACGGGTGCTATTCCGTCCTCTCCGAGCATATATATATCCTCTCCGTCGGCAATATAAAGACGGTTCATATAAAAGAACAGACTCGCCGCGCCCTCTGTCGTATTCACCTCGCCTACAAGAGTTTGTCCTCCGTCGGAGAGGTCTACCGAGAGGAGCTTACTCCCCACCAGAGCGTAAACGGCAAACGAACCGTTTATATACCCGCTCAAAAACGCCCTCACCGGCTCGGAAAAGCTGCTCAAAAATCTGTATCCGTTCCGCTTTTGCAGTGAGCCGTCGGACAGTATTCTGTAATTCAGCATATCCGTAGCTCCGCCGCCCTTTGCGGGACTTCTTCTGTCGATACCCTCAAAGCCCGTGTATTCAAAGTGCGCAAGAGAGTTTTTAGTTTTAAATAACGACATACATCACCTTCTTTTTTACTTTTTTCACAGACTGTCAGTCAAAAAACGAATTTTTCTTTTTTCTGCCCGAAAAGACAAAGTCATCCGACTTGCTCTCTCTCGGTATCGGCGCTCTGCTCATAACCGCGTATCGAAGCGCCTCGGGAGCGTGGGTTACCGAATGCGGCTCGGATGAAGCATCCTCGGCTCTCGTCCCGTCACAAAGAAGCGCGGGAATACACCTGATAAGCTCGGTACACACCGAGGATATCAGCAGCATAGGGCGTCCGTCCTCTCCCTTGCCGAGATATTCGCGAAGCACTCTCCACCCCGCGATACGCCTGTCGTCGGCGGACATCATAGGGGGCATTCCCCGCACCGACTGCATTATCTCAAAGCCACTTCTTCCGCTGTCCTGTCTTCGGTTCCACAGGTCGGGAGAGGCTACCGCGTATTCTACCGATATCCCCTCGCAAAGCGCCGCTATCCGTCCTGCCGCCTCGGAGAGCGTCAAGCCCAACTCGCAATGCTCCTTCTCGCAATAGAGACGACCGTCCGAGTCTGTCGCGATAAGTAAACAAGCGAGCATATCAAAGCCGTAATCAAACGCAACGAACCGCATAGTGAATTTTGGGATGGCAGATGGGTTGCAGATGTGAGTATCGGCATCAAATTCGGGAAAGAACTGCCCCTCGAAAACGTCCCAGCGTCCGTATAGCCAAGCGTCGCGAAGCTTCTTCGGAAGCGTTTCAAGTGAGCGGACATAGTCGGGGTCGGAGCGGCATAGCACACCGTTGTCAAACACCTGCGCGGGGATAAAGGAATAATCGCTTCCGTCTTCATTTCCTCGGAAATCTCTATCGACAAACAGACGCTTCACCCACGCGTGTCCTATCCCACCCGGATTACAGGTGAGATACATACGCCGCGGGAAGTCACCAACTCCTCGCAGACAAGCCTTGAATATCGAAAACTGATATTCGCTTATCTGCGTCGCCTCGTCTATAGCGATAACGTCATATTCCTGTCCCTGATACCGAAGCACGTCTCTGTCACAGGCGCAATAGCCGAGAAAAATCCTGCTTCCGTTCGAGAAGCGAAGCGCCTTGTCGGCATCGCTATAGGTCACGAGCGCTCCGTACTCCCGCAGAAACGGCATAACGTGATTTGATTTTAACTCGTCATAGCTTCGCCTCACGATAAGACACCTTATCTCGGGATACCGCAGACACATTGCCGTAAGCTTACGCCGAAGCGCCCACGACTTTCCGCCTCCTCTCGCTCCGCCGTATGCCGTAAATCGAGTCCTTGAGGCAAAAAACTGCTTTTGCTTCTCGTTTGGCACTCCGCCGATATGTATTTCCCTTACGGTATTATTCTCCGCGCTCATTCTCCGTCCTCCATAATATCGTGGTCAAAAACAATTTTGAGCTGTCCGTCGCAGACCTCGCTTCCACCGCTCTTTTCGTATCCGAGCCTCTTTTTCAGATACGCCGAAAGTATCGTGGGGGACACCTCGGAATTCAGTGCCTCATCCTCAAAGAGGGCGCCGAGTCGGTCAAATTCGGTAGGATATTTCGCACAGAGACAGGCGTATTCAGCCTCTCCCACCCGAAAATATCTGCAAAATCCCGCAACGTTCGGAAAGCGTTTTTTCTTCTTTTTCTCTCGTTTTTTCTCGCTTTGGCTCTCATCGGACGCAGACTCGCCGCAGGACAGGACGTATTCCTCGGCGAGGGTATGCAAAAGTCCCTGACGACAAGCATATTCGAGCAGACTCTCGCCAAACTCCTCTGTTTGCTCCATAAAATCGCATTTTCTCCTTTCTGTCTGTGCATAAAGATTTTACCTCCGCATAAGATTTCAAACCGTCTCATGGGGTGTCAGATAGTACCATTTTTTAAATAAAACAAAAAATTCCCCGCATCGGTAACACTCGTTACCAATGCGGGGTTCATTTTTATCTCTCGGCATAATTTATTATTTTCAAGCCCTGCTTTTCAGCATAAGTCAGACAGTCCGCCGCGCCGCCCTCGCTTCGCTCCACATAGGCGAACAAAACATCGCATTTATCAACCATCCACCTGTTTCTCGCCCCTATCGCCGACTTGAAATGCACTCCCTCTATGGGGATTATGATATCATCATAATATTTCTCGTAATACTCCATATCCTTGACCTCATACGGAAGCACCAGTATCAAGGCGCTTTTTTCTTTTCCGAGTCTCCTCTGAACTCTTTTTATTATCGAGGCGACAAGAATATCAAAATCTCCGTTGCGACCAATATAGAATTCAACAAATTCATTGTGGCGTATAAGCTCCTCAATATCCGACTCAAGCCGCTCGTCAAGCTCACGCGTTGTGTGTATCTCTCTGTGTCCTATAAAGGTTGCTCTGTATATCCTCATTTCTTAC
>JAFTHJ010000144.1 GCA_017457465.1 Clostridia bacterium
ATATCGAGCGTTCCGAAATCGGTCTGTATTCCCTTACTGTCGTTAAGGTCGTAGGTCTATGTCACCTTAACGGTGTATGTGTTGTTCGAGAGCACTCCAGAAAAGCTTCGTACAGCCGTGTTTTCCGCCGTTTTGTTTCCGCTTCTGTGGAGAAGCTCTATCCTGCTTATCTCTCCGACTCCGTCGGTATCTGTGAAGCTGACGCCGAACTCAACGCTCGTCTGCGTTATCGACGACCTCGTTATCGCCACCGTGGGCTTTGCCTTTGCCGCGGTCGTAAATTTGAGATAAACATTATCGGTCTTTCCGTTATTCTTATACTCTACGATTACCGTATACTCATTATCGCAGAGAAGCCCGTCTATCGCGGTTGCGGTCGTTTCGATATCCTTTATCTTGGTCTCGCCCTGATAAAGCGATATTGAAACTATTTCTCTCTCTATATACTTCTCGTCCCAAAGGAGATTAAACGAAACATTCTCCTGCCCTACAGTCACATTATTGAACATTAACGCTTCAAGTGTAGTAAATGTTTTTGCCGCGAGTATGTAGGTATTGAAGCCGCTTCCGTCAAGCGCGTCGTAACTTGCCGCTATAACATATGTATATTCCGTCGCGGGTTTGAGGTTATCGAAGGTTATACCTGTTCCCTCTGTGATTGATATACTCTTGGTCGCTATGATATTATCTCCCTCATAGAGTACCGCGTCAACTCTGCCTCCGCTCAATTCAATGAGCTTCAGCGCATCGGTGACTGTTATACTGAAGAAGATATCGTTGAAGGCTATTTTTTCACTCGATATCACCGCCGTGGGCTGCTTATCGGTGGCAACTCCGACCTTGACGGTCTTGTCGCCCTCCATTCTGACATCCTTTATCTCTGTTCCGTCGATATACTTTATCGCGTCTATCGTATAATCGATAACTCCCTCGGTATCTCCGACATTGACCTTGAGAACGAGGTTCTCCATATCCGAGCCTTCCTCGAACATATAGGAAGAATACTTCTTTCCGTTAAGTGTGAACGAAAGTATTTCAAAGCTATCGGGGTTGTCCACATGTACAGTGATATAGATATCCTGATTTTTCTCGGCGTAGTATATGCTCTTTTCTCCGCCGACAATATTCAGGCTATCCTTGACCTGCTCGACTACCGTCTCCTCGGGTATATCAGTCTTGCCGTTCTTGTCGTGTCCGTTCGCGTTGCCCTTTCCGTTACCCGTTGAGAGGTTATACGGATTTATGTATGTCGGCTCTGTGAGCGAGAGACTTACCGGCATATACGCGGGAAGCAGATTTTCGGCATCTGCCTTTGCGCTCTGTGCGCTCGGGAACTCGCCCGACACCGTCATTCCCTGATATACCGGCACCTGCTTTGTGAGCGTTGGTATTATTACCGCGAGAAGTATTCCGAAAATCAGCATAAAACTCGCTGCGGCGGATATACAGGCGATGGTGATTTTCTTTTTCTTTTTTCTTCTCTCCGCCAGCTTTGTAAAAAGCTCGAAGCGCCGCTTGGAATTCTTCTCTATTATGTCATCATTGATTTCAGAAATTATGTCGATTTTTATATCGTCTCTTCTGTTTTTATCATTCATATTTGTAGCCCTCCTTCTCAAGAAGCTCACGCAAGTTCTTCCTTATCTCTGCAAGGTCGCGTGATACTGTCTTCTCACTCATTCCAAGAAGCTTCGCTATCTCCGAAATCTTATCGGAATAGTAGTATCTGCACACGAAAACGAATTCCTCTCTTGACGTAAGAGAACCAATGAAGCCGTTAAGAAGTCTTCCAAGCTCCTTGATAAAGTATTCGGTCTCGAGAGACTGTGTCGGAATACACTCATCAAGCTCCTCAAGTGAGGTCACAAGCTCGGAAGGTATACGCCTTGACGCTCTGTTCTTCCTGAATCGGTCGAGCGCTATATTACGCATAATATTTGACAAAAACGCTCTGAACATATTCGGTCTGGCGGGCGGAATCCTCTCCCACGTTCCCATATAGGTATCGTTCAGGCACTCCTCGCAATCAAGGTTATCGTGAATGATATTATAGGCAATCGTATGTAAATAATTGCCGTATTTACGGTCGGTTTCCTTTATCGCCCGTTCCTGCCTTTGCCAATAAAGCTCGACTATTTCTTCGTCGGTCAAAAGCTCTTTTTCAACTGTCTCAATTTTTTCTTTCATAAAGACTCTCCTGTAGTTTTATAGGGTTTCCCTATACTTATAAGTCGTATTTTTTTGAAAAAACAGACATTTTTTAAATTTTTTAATCGGGGGAAATCGTTATCTTAACTACCTCGGGACTGTTGAAAATCCGCGGAATGGTTCCGCCCTTTTTGAGTCCTCGGCTGATTACAAGCTTGTTATCGTGGACACCCGAGGTATATTTTGGAAAAATCCCCTGCCCAGGCGCGAAAACACCTCTGCCGAATATGCGCCACTGTCCGCCGTGGGCGTGTCCGCTCACGATAAGGTCTATATCCATATTCTTCAGATATTTTTTATAGTACTCGGGGTGGTGGCAAAGCAATATTTTCGGAGCATCGCAAGAGCAGAAGTCCGATAGAAAATCAAGCTTTGGCTTCCCGCCCTCGTTGATAAGTCCGGAGCAAAGTCCCGCAAAAGCCATTCCGTGGCTCAAGGTGAATTCGTCGTCAAGAAAACAGACACCCGTATCGGCAAGTTTTCTCATACTCTCGGCATCATAGCTTTTCTCCTTGACCATCCCACGCCACTTGGGACTCCAAGAGCGTATGCCGCCGACCTCGTGATTTCCCGCCGAGAAAAAGGTGGGTGCTATATGTGAACAGGCATTGAGCAATTCAAATCCCGCTTCATTTTTCGAGTTAGTCGTTCCGTCAAGCGGCTCAAAAATATCCCCGGGTGCGAGGATAAAATCGGGCTTCATATTCTCCAATATTTTCACCGTCTCGCTCGGTTCATTGCCGTGAAGGTCGCTGACAAGCGCAAAAACATATTTCCCGGGGAATTTTTTATTATTTATTTTATATTCCGTAAGTTTCATAGATTATCCTCATTTCAAAATATACATCTATTGTATCACACATCTTTCATTTTTACAAGAGGGGCGGCCCACCAAAAGTGAGCCGCCCGAAAGAATTATTCTCATTTTTCAAATCCGTGGATAAATCCCGTAACATCCGCTGAGCAGATATCCCCGCCTATGACCTTATTGCGGTATACGATTATATTGGCGTATACAGTTCCTTCGTAGCCCTCGTAATTCGTTACCTCGTATGTATATCTCATAACCTTCTTTTTCTTATACTTGGAGAGGTCGAGTCCCTGTCTTTTCTGTATCTCGTTATATCCCGTAAACACCTTGTCAAACTCTGCGGGAATAGTGACCTCACCCGCCGTTATGGCGTCAGACTTTACCTCCCAACCAAACTGGGAGAGAAATTCTATTCTGTCCTCGTTGGTCTTTATCTTGTCATAATTAATCTCGGCATCCTTGGAGACCGTTTTATCGGTATCCGATTCTCCGTATGCGGGAACAAAGGCGATAATCGTGATGAGCGACACAAGCGCCACGCAGACCACCGCAAAAAATTTCAGCGTACTTGCGCGTAATGAGTAAATAAACATTGAGAATTCCCCTCCGTTATATATTTCTATTGAATTATATTGAGAGGAAGCTGATATTATTACTTGCATAAACAAAAAATTGGCGGCTATGCCAACCGCCAATTTTATATTCCTCTGAAATAGAGTCTCTTTTCCTTTGCCCGTATGCTGTGTACCAGTCCCACGATTATATACAGAGCGAGGATCGACGAGCCTCCCGCGCTCATAAACGGAAGTGTGATTCCGACAACGGGTATGAGCGCCATACACATTCCGATATTCTCAAGCGTCTGAAGTATGAAGACCGCCGCGATTCCACAGCAGATAAGCCTACCCGCACTATCCGAGCAATCAAGCGCGATAAACACTATTCGCACAACGATAACCGCGATAGCTATCAGAACCAGCGCCCCTCCGAGAAATCCGAATTTCTCGCAAACCGTGGCGAATATAAAGTCGGTATGAGAAGCGGCAAGGTCCTCATAAACGCCCCCGCAGAAAAAGCCCTCACGGAAGACCTTTCCGAAAAATCCGCCCTGTGATATCGCTTCAACACTCATCAGCGGCTGCATACCGTATCCAAAAGGATCAAGCTCGGGATTGAAGCCGTATATGATTCGGTTCTGCTGATACGGAGCGAGAAAATCCCAAAGAAAGGGTGCGGCAAGAACGGCGACACCGATAAATCCGAGAAAATACCAAAGTGAGAGTCCCGAACAAAAAAGCATCACAGCTATGATTCCTATATAGACCAAGGAAACTCCAAGGTCTCCGGATACGAGAATAAGTCCGACTATCACACCCGCGTGAGCCAACACGGCAAGGAGTGTTAGCGGTCTGTTGATTCTGTCTCTGACAGTCTCTATGTGCTTGGCAAAGGTACAGATAAATGTTATCTTTACGAACTCCGACGGCTGTATCATAGGTCCGCCCGGCCAAAGCCTCAACCAGCTTCGGTTAGCCGTGTCCATATTCTCTCCGCTTATACCGAGAATAAGCGTCAGCAAAAGCAATACTGCCGATGCTACGAACATTATTATGCAGAATCGGTCAACGAAAAATTTATAGTCGAGGTTGGCGATGACTATCATCATAATCGTCCCGAGAACAGTCATAGCCGTCTGCATAACCAGCTTACTCCGTCCGAAGTTCTCCATAGCGCCGAATATAGTCAACAGACTCATAACAGACAAAAAAGCAGTCGCTCCGAAAAGAATCGGGTCTACTTTTTTTATTGAGTTTTTTATAAAAGCTCCGATTCCCCTCAGCGCAACTCCTTTGAGTAATCAGGTGAAGGAATCTTCCTGAAAAGCTTCCTTCCCCTTTACCTATTCACTCTTCACTATTACCTATTACTTATCAATACTGTCTTCCCCAGACAACCATATGAGCGGCAGGCTTTCCGCAGCATACACACTTATCCGAGATATGCTCCTCAACAAAGGGTATGCAACGCGACTTGACTCCGCCCGTTACGTCCTTGAGCTTGTCCTCACACTCGGAATCTCCGCACCACATAGCCTTGATAAATCCGGGACGGTTCTGCGCGATATCGAGGAACTCGTCGTAGTCGTGAGCTATGCTCATCTTCTCCTCAAGGTTCTTCTCCGCTCTCGCGTAAAGCTCATCGTGAACACTCTGAAGCATCTTTTCAACCTCTTCGGCAATATTATCGAGAGATACAACTGTCTTCTGACGGCTTACACGGCTTACAAGCACACAGCTGTTATTTTCGATATCTCTCGGTCCAATCTCAAGACGAACAGGAACGCCCTTCATCTCATACTGACTGTATTTCCAACCCGTGGAGTTATCACTGTCATCAAGCTTGACGCGGAACTTTGCCTCGAGTATGCTCTTTATCTCACCAGCCTTTTCAAGTACGCCCTCCTTATGCTGGGCAACAGGAATGATAGCCACCTGTATAGGCGCTACCTTTGGGGGCAGGATAAGTCCGTTATAGTCACCGTGCGTCATAATAATAGCGCCTATCATTCTTGTGGAAACGCCCCAAGAGGTCTGGTGAGGATACTGTATCTTGTTTTCTCTGTCGGTATAAGTGATATCAAACGCTCTCGTGAATCCGTCACCGAAATAGTGCGAGGTTCCGCCCTGAAGCGCCACTCCGTTGTGCATCATAGGCTCAATAGTATAGGTCTCCATCGCTCCCGCAAATTTTTCCTTTTCGGTCTTACGTCCGGTAACCGCGGGAATAGCGAGAGTTTCACGGTAGAAGTCCTCATAGCACTTAAGCATCTTGAGTGTCTCTTCTCTCGCGTCTGCCTCGTTTTCGTGCATTGTATGTCCCTCTTGCCAGAGAAACTCCGAGGTGCGCAGGAAAGGTCTTGTGGTCTTTTCCCAACGGACTACGTTACACCACTGGTTATAGAGCTTGGGAAGGTCTCTGTATGAGTGGATTATATTCTTATAGTGGTCGCAGAAAAGCGTCTCCGAGGTTGGACGGACTACGAGTCTCTCGGCGAGTTTATTCTGTCCGCCAATCGTAACTATCGCGCACTCGGGAGCGAAGCCCTCGACGTGGTCCTTCTCCTTCTGGAGCAGACTCTCGGGAATAAACATAGGCATATACACATTCTCGTGTCCAAGACGCTTGAATCTCGCGTCAAGGTCGTGCTGGATATTTTCCCAGATAGCGTATCCGTAAGGACGGATTATCATACAACCCTTAACGCCCGAATAATCAACAAGCTCTGCCTTCTTAACTACGTCAGTATACCATTGAGCGAAGTCAACGTCCATAGCCGTTATCTGCTCAACCATTTTCTTATCGTTTGCCATTTTTATGTCCTTTCTTATAAAAACAACTTAATTTTGCCATAATAATATATTATAAAGCATACTCGCCGTATTGTCAAGAGGAATAAGGTCAAAATGCCACAAAAAAGCTCTCAAATACATACAAAAAGCATCTTTGGAGGAAATATGAAAAGCAGTAGCGAAATTCTCGGTGTAAGATTTTACGCGTTTAGTCAGGAGGATGTAAAAAAAGAAATAAATGAATCATTAAAGCAAGGCAAACAAACACGGATATTCACGCCAAATCCCGATATTCTCCTGAAGGCGCAAAAGAACGACGCGCTTCGTAAGGCTCTCAATGACGGAGCGCTTCTCTTGCCCGACGGCATCGGTATCATTCTCGCATCAAGACTTCTCGGCACTCCTCTGCCGCAAAGGATAACAGGCATAGATATGGGTGAGTTTATAATCTCGGAAGCAGAGAGAATGGGACTTCGTCTCTTTCTTCTGGGCGGAGAGAGAGGTGTTGCGGAGAAGGCGGCGCATAAGCTTACTCAAAAATATCCGCGGCTGAAGATATGCGGAACGCATCACGGATTTTTCGCCAAATCGGGTACGGAAAACGAAAAAGTGCTTGAGCTTATATCCAAAGCCGCGCCCGATATTCTTTTTGTCTGCTTCGGCGCTCCCGCACAGGAAATATGGGTTTGCGAGAACGCCGAGAGACTTCCGTCGGTGAAGCTGTTTGCGGGGCTTGGAGGCAGTCTTGACGTGTGGTCGGGAAATATATCCCGCGCCCCCAACTTTATGCGCAGGTGCGGTCTGGAATGGCTGTGGAGAGTTGTTCGTGAACCGAAAAGAGCGAAAAACTTAATAAATATCCCTGTTTTTATCGAAAAAATACTGAAGCAACGTATTTCAAATCCTAACAAGCCGTGCGGAGTTTGATATATTTATAATAATAAACATCATAACGCACCACTATAAAATGGAAAATATTGTGCATTTTAACAAATTTGATAAATTTTAATCAAAACCCTTGTATATTCGACGAAAATGAGTTAAAATATGTAATTGAGAAAGCATATCTCGGCATAGCTATGCTTTCCGAAGTGTAAAAAAATTTTTTATATAAAATGGAGGATTTTTACCATGTCAGTAAAAGTTGCTATTAACGGCTTTGGCCGTATCGGTCGTCTCGCGTTCAGACAGATGTTCGGCGCAGAGGGCTACGAGGTAGTTGCAATCAACGACCTTACCGCTCCCAAGATGCTCGCTCACCTTCTGAAGTACGACACAGCACAGGGCAAGTACGCTCTCGCTGATACCGTTGTTGCAGGCGAAGACAGCATCAC
>JAFTHJ010000145.1 GCA_017457465.1 Clostridia bacterium
GCTGTCCGATATTATGAGCAACACCGCCGCCAATACTTATACCAACAGGACTAAATCCCTTTATCTTTTTTAAAAGACACATCACCGCAAAGCTAAAGGCTCCACCAACGAGACTATATAAAAGCGAATAAATATTGCCAAAAAGCATCGAGCAAACAAATATGCGAACCAAAAGAACAAGAAAGGTTTGTCCTTTTGAAAAGGTATACAGCATAATTACTACAACAAGATTGGCTAGTCCAAGCTTGACTCCGGGAATCCCAAAATCAAAGGGAATCAAATGCTCGATATAGCCAAAAACTATCGAAAGAGAAGCAAACAGAGCGGTCATCGCCATGCTTCTCGTCCTTGTTGAGCGAGTGTTTTGATTGTCGGATATACTCATAATCAACCCTTTTCTATACTTATAACTACTTTGTTCGGCAGACATACCACAGGCTTTATCTCCTGTGCTACACCCGTATTAACGCATACCTTGTCGGGGCAACTTGCCTCGCTCACAAAAGCCTCTCCGTCCTTTATGATAAGGATATTATAGCCGCCGTTTTCTGTCTCTATCCTGTATTCGGTATCCTCATCGAGAGGGAATTCCCGATATACCTCACCGTCTACTGTAACTATCACCTTGTCAGCGGCCCCAAAAGCTCCCGTAAGCCACAAAGCAACAGTCGCCAAAAGCGCCACGGCGATAACTGAAAGAAGTAAAATCAAGTCTCTTTTTTTCATATCTTTACCGTTCGGTTATTATATAAGATTTAAAATTTTCGGAATAAAGAATCTCTCCGTCCCGAGTTACCCACATAGCCTCAAGTCCATCTGTTTTTAAAACGAGCTCCGCTCCCATATCGTAAGGCATATTAAAGAGCGCTGTTGACATAGCATCCGCCAACGCAGAATCCTCGGATATAACCGACACGGAAAGAAAATCGTTTTTAGGTACAAGCGTAAACGGGTCAATTATATGGTGGTATCTGTTTCCGTCAACAGTATAATATCTTTGATACGAGCCGCTTGTAACAAGAGATTTATCGGTAAGCGAGAGGGAGCAAAGCGTTTTTGAGGTATCGGATGGATTATCCACTCCAACCTGCCAAGGCAAATCTTTCTCTTTGTATCCCGCAGCAATTACATTGCCTCCTATGCTCAAAACAAAATTCTTATACCCAAGCGCTTTCAGTGTTTCAAATATTCTTTGAGCTACATAGCCCTTTGCAATTGCCCCAACGTCGATAGCTGTCTGTTTATCCGAAATATAAACTTCTCCCTTATCCGCGTTGATATTTATATTCTTTATATCGGTGTGCAGAGCGGCTTCACGCAAAGCGGCTTCGTCGGGTATTTTGGCGCTCTCCGGCGAGGTATTCGCTTCCTTTCGGCAATTATGCCATAGCTTAAGGACACTCCCCATAGCTATATTTACATATCCAGAGGTGATACTGTGTACGGAAACACCGTATTCGAGAAGCTCTATCAGCTCACCGTCAACACAAACAGGGGATATACCCGCGCTGTCGTTGACACTTTTTAAATTGGCTATTCCGTCGTATTCGTTATATATATCAAAACGCCTGTGATATCGCTCAAGCTCCCCCTCGAGAGCCTGAATTGCGTATTCGGCTTCCTTTTTTGTCACGCCGTATACGGTGAAAGAGGTAACAGTGTCGAAATAATCAAGGTAGGTTTCGCTATATTTTCTTGTTTTCGCGCAGGAGGGAAGAATAAAAATAAGACAGCAAAGCAGGGAAACGACCTTGAAAAAATTATTGTTTTTCATTATCTCTCCTCCTTATCCCGATTTACAGATATATTATACTACCGATATTGCCTTTTGTCAATTCCATCAAAAAAGTGTCTTGATTTTTATTATCACAAAGATTTTGAAATTTTTTAAAAAAATCCTGCAATTTTATCATCTCAAATATTTTTATCCGCAACAATAAGCGAAAAAGTACAAAAGTTTGACATTTCTTTGTCAAAACAATATATTTTGAATATAATCATAAGGTGATAAAAAAATCAATTTTAGTTAAATTTTTTATTGACACAGTTATTATAACTGTGTTATAATATTCAAGTAATGTGAAATTTTTGAGATTTAAACTTGCAAATTGCGAGAATAAACCTCGGAATTCATCTTTAAAGGTATATTTAAAAAAATATAAAGAGAGAAGGTAACCAACAATGAGTTTTAAGAATCAGTATCTTAATGAATTGATGGAGAGAGTCGTTAAGAGAAATCCTAACGAGCCTGAATTCCATCAGACAGTAAAAGAGGTTCTCGAGTCTATTGAGCCTGTTATCGAAGCTCGCCCCGATTACATAAAGGCTGGCGTCGTTGAGAGAATGGTAGAGCCCGAGAGAATTATCAAGTTCCGTGTTCCGTGGGTAGACGACAACGGCAACGTTCAGGTAAACCGCGGATTCAGAATCCAGTTCAACAGCGCTATCGGTCCGTACAAGGGTGGTCTTCGTTTCCATCCCTCGGTCAACGAGAGCATTATCAAGTTCCTCGGATTTGAGCAGACCTTCAAGAACTCCCTCACATCGCTCCCCATGGGCGGCGGTAAGGGTGGCTCTGACTTTGACCCCCAGGGTAAGTCCGACGCGGAGGTTATGCGATTCTGCCAGAGCTTTATGACAGAGCTTCAGAAATACATCGGAGCAGATACCGACGTTCCCGCAGGTGATATCGGTGTTGGCGCGAGAGAGATTGGATATCTCTACGGTCAGTACAAGAGACTTCGCGATGAGTTCACAGGCGTTCTCACAGGTAAGGGACTTCCTTACGGCGGTTCGCTCGTTCGTCCCGAGGCAACAGGATTTGGCGCGGTTTACTACACCGTTGAGATGCTGAAGTATTTCAATGACGATATCAAGGGTAAGACCTTTGCTATCTCGGGCTTCGGTAAC
>JAFTHJ010000146.1 GCA_017457465.1 Clostridia bacterium
AAAGCGTTTTCTCCTTGTCGAGAAATCTTATGAACTTGGTTCTATGTATAGGGGCGGGACCGTATTTCCGAAGCGCTTCCATATGGTCCTTGGTCGAATATCCCTTGTGCTTGGCTATGCCGTATTCGGGATAGGCGGCGTCAAGCTCATAGCATATTCTGTCACGTGTGACCTTGGCGAGAATAGATGCGGCGGCAATAGATGGAGATATTGCATCTCCGTGTATTACGGTCTGAACGGGAAGCGTGAATCCGCGGGACACATTTCCGTCAATAAGCGCAAAGTCGGGTTTTACGGTGAGGGAATCTATCGCCCGTCGCATAGCGAGTAACGTCGCGGAGAGTATATCTGTCTCGTTTATCTCCTCGACAGTGGCGTGACAAACAGACCAAGCGACAGCATCGCGTGTAATTATGTCATAAAGCTTCTCTCGCTTTGTCTCGGATAGCTTTTTAGAGTCGTTTAGTCCCTCGATGTAAAGTCCGTCGGGCAATATTACCGCCGCAGCCGTAACAGGCCCACAGAGAGGACCTCGTCCCGCCTCATCAACACCGCATATTATATTGTAGCCTTGTGAGCGTATCTCGCTCTCAACAGTATATTCAAGCATAAAGACCTCTGTGTCAAATTTTATCAAGAGTTATCCGACCTATTTTTGCGGCACGGAATTCGTCTATAAGCATATTCGCGGTTCGTTCTGTGTCTATCTCTCCGCCGCTGACGAGAAATCCTCGCTTTCTGCCTATCAGAGACAAAAGCTCATAATCCGAGAGACCGTCGGTAGCGGATATGTCTCCGAGCTTGTATCTTGCGCAGAGAAGCTCGGGATAAAGCACTCGGAGTCTTGCGCAAAGCGTACAGGCTATGCTCTCGATATCAAGAATATCGTCCTTTATCGCTCCTGTAACAGCTAGGTTTTCACCGACTATGGCGTCCTCGAATTTAGGCCAGAGAATACCTGGCATATCAAGCAGTAAAATTCCGATATTTGTGGCAACCCACTGCTTGTCAAGCGTAACCCCGGGGCGATTTTCGACCTTCGCCTTCTTGTTTCCGCATATTTTATTTATGAGCGAGGATTTTCCCACGTTCGGGATACCAAGCACCATCGCCTTGAGCATACGTCCCGACATTCCCTTGTCCTCGTATCTGTCGAGTTTCGCCTGACATAACTTCTTGATAGCGGGAGCAATTTTGTTAAGACCGTATCCTGTGATACAGTCGGTCTCGATGCATACCGTGTTGTCGGAGCTGTATTCGGCGACATATTTTGCGGTCATAGCGGGGTCAGCTAAAGATGCCTTGTTCAAAAGTATTATCCTAGGCTTTGATGCGATCAGCTTGATAATCTCGGGATTCCTTGAGCTTATCGGGATTCTCGCGTCAAGAAGCTCGATAACGGCATCAACGTTTTTCAGGTTATCGGTTATCATACGGCGGGTTTTCGCCATATGCCCCGGGAACCACTGTATATTTCTTTGTGATGGCATTTTTATTACCTTATTCTACTTTTCCGAATTTACTTAACGGAGATACTCTTAAAATAACTCTTCCGAGTATTCTGCGCTCGTCGACGAGACCTATCGCGTTTCCACGGCTGTCGGAGGAGTGATTTCTGTTATCTCCCATAACAAAGAGGTGACCTTCGGGAACCTCATAAGGATATTCGTGAGCCGATGTAAGAAGCGGGGAAGACTTGTCGAGATACATATAGGGCTCGTCATATACGAAGGTATTTCCGTCTTTGTCGGTTATCGTTACTGTCCAGGTGTCGAAATCGATATCTATCGTCTCACCGCCAACCGCGACAACTCTCTTGACAATAGGCTCGTTGAGCGCCATATCGCCTTCTCCTGTCTGGTGGAAGACCACGATGTCTCCGCGCTTGGGCTCGTGACCAAGGTTTGTGACTATAAGCGTTTCGCCCTCAAAAAGCGTATTTTCCATAGAGGGGCCGACAACCTTGCAAAGTCTTGTGAAAAACGAGAATATGATAATAACAAAGCATATTGCGAATACGAATATCTCTACGTAATCTATAACAGAGGACGCGCGTGAGCGTTTGGGTGTATTCTCCGCGATGACCTCTGTATCGCCATATTCATCCTCTGCGTTTTCAGCGGATTCGTCCGATAT
>JAFTHJ010000147.1 GCA_017457465.1 Clostridia bacterium
AGTCTCTGCCATAATAATTCTCCTCTATTTCTAAACTATAACCCTATTACTTTGTTTCCTTGTGTAATGTGTGCTTTCTGCAGAACTTACAGTACTTGTTCATCTCAAGTCTGTCAGGATCATTCTTCTTGTTCTTTGTTGTGTCATAGTTTCTCTGCTTGCACTCGGTGCAAACGAGAGTGATTTTGACTCTTGAATCATTAGCCATTTTTCGGCACCTCCGTTTTTATTTTATTAGATTGCGGCTGCAATCCGTGTACCTCCCTCATCAAGCGGTCGTGCGGTTAGTTTGGCGCAAAAAACAGCACAATAAAAAAGCCCACTTGCAGAGGTAGAGTTATTATACCACTTTCAAGATAGCTTGTCACTAGTTTTTTGAAATTTTTTCAACCCCACTGTTTCACTCTTCACTCTTACCTATTACTTAAAAAACGGGGCATATGCCCCGTTTTTTTATAGCGCTGCCGCGCCTATGATTCCCGCGTCGTTTCCAAGCTGCGCTATCTTCAACTCGGGAAGCGCTATCTCGCGTCCGCCGTATACTT
Organism: Clostridia bacterium; assembly: GCA_017457465.1. Classification (GTDB taxonomy): domain Bacteria; phylum Bacillota; class Clostridia; order Oscillospirales; family CAG-272; genus HGM12713. The sequence goes on from JAFTHJ010000147.1 coordinate 546, forward strand.
CTTTATATACAAGGGGTTTGAGGTCATCGATAAGAGACTGTCCCTCGTTAGATACTCCGCCTCCGAGGTAAAGAACCTCGGGCTGGAAGATGTTGAGCATATTCGTGATACCCGTAGCAAGGTAGGATATGTACTTCTCATATACCTCACGCGCGGGGACATCTCCCTTTCTCATAGCATCACACGCGGTGCGTCCCGATACCTTTTCAGCGTTAAACATAATAGTATCTCTGCCGGATGCGCGGCATTCCTCTATCTTTTCCTTTGTCATACGGATAAGCGCTGTAGCCGAGGAATAAGACTCCCAACAGCCCTCTCTTCCGCAGGAGCAGCGAACGCCGCCCTTTTCGATTACCATATGTCCGAGCTCGGCTCCCGCGTGGTTGAATCCCGCGTAAATCTTACCGTCGATAATAACTCCGCCGCCGACGCCTGTTCCGAGGGTTATCATAATTCCCGAGGACTTGCCTTTAGCGGCACCCGCAACTGCCTCACCGAGGGCTGCGCAGTTTGCGTCATTCTCAAGACCTATGTTCTGAACTCCCGTGCCGCGTCTGATATGGTCAGCCAGAGGGAATCTGTTAAATGGAAGTGTGTCTGCGTGAACCGCAACACCCGTTTTGGGGTCTACAACTCCGGGGGAAGCGATTCCTATTTTTTCGATGTCCTTGATGCTTATGTTCGCATCCTCGCAAACCTCTATGCAGAGAGCGGACATATCAGCCGCAATCTCCTCCGCGGGGCGGTAGGCGTTTGTGGGGCGGCTCTTCTTAAGAACCAGATTATAATCGCTGTCAACGAGACCGACGGCAATATTTGTTCCGCCAAGGTCAATACCTATTTTATACATATATTTTTCTCCTTAAAATATATAAGATTTCCACATATTATTATAATTGCTTTTTTCTGTTAAGTCAATAGCTCATAAAAAAATTATCAAAAAGAGTAATCTTATATGAGTCTCCTCTCATAGGGTATTTCTTTCAAATACTTGTTTACAATATCCGTGAGTACGCGATGGTTTTCACTTGAGTTTGCCGCTATTACGGGAGATGCCTGTGTCAATGACAGTGTTTCGCCGCCAAGCTCGGTTATGACTCCGCCCGCTTCCTTGAGTATGAGACAGGCTGCGGCGTAGTCCCAAGGGAACACCCTCATCTCAAAATAGAGGTCGCACATTCCCGCCGCCAGATAGCAAAGCTCCATGGCACAGCTTCCGAAACGTCTGAAATCGTTGCACCTGTCATAGACATCGGTCAGTATGTCAAGGCATATCGCCGCGTATTCCTTTTTGTAAAGGCTTAACGCGGTACAGAACAGTGAGCTGCCGAAGGGCTTGTCCGACACGTGTATTTTCTTGCCGTTAAGCTCGGCACCCTCTCCGAGTACGGCAGAGAAGGTATAGTCAAGAGAGGGGTTATATACCACTCCCACGCATAGCTCACCTCGTCTTGCGAGAGCCACGGATATGCAGCATTCGCTCATACCTCTCGCGTAATTCGTTGTGCCGTCAATCGGGTCGATTATCCAGATGTATTCGGGCTCTGATTCTCGGAGTCCCTCTTCCTCACAGAAAAATCCCGATTCGGGAATTATCTGCTTGAGCTTTTTCTCAAGAAAATGCTGTACGGCAAGGTCGGATGATGTGACAATATCGGTCGCGCCCTGCTTTTCGTATATGTCAAAGCTTCCGCTTACCATAATAGACGCGGCTTGTTTGACCGCCTCAACCGTTTTGCTTCTTATATCCGTGAGATTAATCATTTTTTACCTCGAAATCAATCGTTGTAGGTATATACCTCTCCGCACTCGAAATAGCGTGTCTCGAAAGAGGAATACTTCTTTTTCATTCGCTCGGTGAGCAGACGCATACCGTCTCGCTCCGAGCCGATATGCCCCATAACGATGAGCGACTTGTTCATACCGAGCGCCGCCGCGTCACGCGCGTATTCGGCAATCTTCCACTCACACACCTCACCCGTGAGAACTATATCTATATCTTTACTCTGTAAGAGCTCCATAACGCCCCTTGGAGTTCCGAAGCAGGTGGCGATACGCGTACCCTTGGCATCTCTCGCTCCCGCGATTCTCGGATGAGCTATTCCGAGGTCTTTCTTCATTCGCTCGGCAAGGTCAAGCGCCGAGACGGGGGTGTCCGAGACGAAGAGTCCCGATGCGCTGTATTGTGTTTTTTCAAGCTTTCCCGTAAGTCCGAGATAGTGAAGCTCTCCCTCGGCTATCGCGTCGACCTCGCGGAAGTGCATATTGTCGTGGTATCGGTATATCACGATTCCGCTCTCCTCAATAAGCGCTCTTTTTGCCGCTATTACGTCTGTCTCTACATTTATGACCTCCATATGGTCGTAATATGTAGGCTCGTGGACGATAAGCATATCCGCGCCCCATTCCTTTACGCGGCGGACTATGTCAACCGTTGCAAACATACTTACGGCAACTCTTGAAAGCTCCCTCTCGGGATTTCCCGCCTTGACTGTGTCGCAGGTGCGCTCGGGGGTTATAGCGCCCTCGTTCAATTCCTTTATAAGTTCAATAGCCTTCATATTTTTTTCCTTATATTTATAAGATTTTCTTCGCTATCTCCGCTACCGTCTCTCCCATTATCTGCATACCGAGGGGATTCGGGTGGAGAAGGTCGGGCATATAGTACTCGGGGAGGTGGGGAAGCAGGTCAAATCCGTCTACCACCGTGACATTCTCGCTTCGCATAGCCTCTCTCTTGATGATGTCCGCGGTTGCTACAAGCTCGGACAGGCGAGAGGGGGCGTCTCCTCTCCAAAGCGGAGTTATGACGAGCGTGGGGACGGTGGGGTATACCTTGCGGAATTTTTCAAAAAATCCGACTATCTTTTCTTCCTTGTCGGCGGAGAGATACTGGTTCGTTCCCATAGCGAGAATTATCTTGTCGGGGTAATATCCCTCCATAGGTGTCAGAACACCCGCGTCGTAATAATATCCGCCGATGCCCTGATTGAGAATGTCGTATCCGAGAATGCGGTTTGCGACGTTAACGTATGTTATACCCGTTATCAGAGAGCCGTAGCCCTGCGTTATCGAGTCGCCTATCCAGAGCACCTTGGGCGCTTTTTTGTTTATTCTTCTCCAGCTTCCCTCAATTTTGAAATTCTTGACTCCAAATCCCGCGTCAGTGGGAAAATAGAGCGTTACGCGCTTTTTTCCCTCGGGGAGCGCAAAAGAGAGTTTTCCTTTGTTGCCAATATCCTTGACATACTTTCTGCCGACGGCAAAATTGTTTACATAGACATCTACCGTGTCGCAAGAGCATAGGTCAAAGACTTTGAAATCGAAAGATATTTCATTTGCGTCGGTCATAAATTCAGCGGTGACTGATGCCGATGAGCGCGAACGCACTTCAAAGAAATCCCTGAATTTCAGGTATTCGAGTTGAGCTTCGTCAAAGCGGCGGAAGGTGAGATATCCGTCCTGCGTTTTGAACTGATACGCGCCTTTTATGAGTTTTGAAAGAGTTTGGTTTGAAAGCTTCATATTTTTTCTCCTTGTGGTATTAATATTGTATCGACATCAATTAAGCTTTTTTGCCATCCATATATGCGGAGTGTCCTGCTCGTATTCTATCTCGCCGTACTCGGAATATCCGCAGGCGGCGTAAAAGCCCCTTGCCTGACATTGCGCGTGTAGGCAGAGATACGAGCCGCCCAATGAGTGCGCCAATTCCTCTGCGGCTGATAGCACATCGGAGCCCAAGCCCTGTCCGCGGTATTCGCGAAGCACGGCAAGTCGCCCCATCATATAAATATCAGGCTCCTGTAGCTTGAAAACACGGCAGGCGGCTATCGCTCTCTCGCCGTCAAACATAACTATATGCGAAGCGATGGCATCAGTTTGGTCTATATCGTAATCGAAGCCCTGCTCGTCAACGAATACCGTTTTGCGGATATCTATGGCGCACATCGGGAGCTTTTTGTATATTTTTATTTTGGTTTGTTTCATAGTTGTTTTCCTTGTTGTTTTAGAATATTATTTTGTGCTTTTGCTGCGCCCCACGAGATTCTTCGCTTTGCGAGAACGAGTTTGTTTACAAACTCGTCACGGAGCGTAGCGGAGTAGAATGACAGCGTGGGGCGGTGAAGCAAAGCGATTCGAAAAATGTCAGTTAAAAACATTTGGAAACAATTCGTTGGCTAAATCTACCCGGTTAGGATTAATTGTTTCGACCAATTCATTCTTTCGGAGCCTTAAAAGTCCTTTAATGCTTTTTTCTCTTGAAATAGCATCCTTTATATTATTGTGGCTTTCGTAGTATACCAATTTGTGAATGTGATATTTTTTTGTAAATCCGTCGATAAGCTCGTTTTTGTGCTCGTACAATCGGCGTTGTAAATCATTTGTAACACCAATATACATAACCCTATTGGTTTTGTTTGTCAATATGTAAACATAATACATAAAATTCCTAATTCTGTTCGCCGAGATCATTCGTTGCCGCCCCACGTTGTCATTCTCAAGCGAAGCGAAGAATTTCGTGGGGCGCGGGAATGCGGTAAAGAGCTTTATTCGTTTAATCGAAATAAAGTGTTAGTACTGTTTTTTATTATATTTTATATACGCTCCTCGAAAAACACCGAACGTGCGCCCTTTAGCGTAAGCAACTCAAATGCTACGTCGAGCTTTTCCTCAAAATCACTTTGGTATTTCGGGTAGTCGGGATAAAAATACTGCTCGTGTATCATTATGTTGATATGCTCCCGCCCCGAAAGTCCTTCAAGCCGCGCGAGATTTTCCTCTTTTGAGTAGATGTTAAGCACTAGGTCTACGCCCGAATAGGCTATTCCGTCGCGTATAACAATCTCTCCGCGCCTTATCTTATCGCCGTCGGATTTATCCGATGTGTACGAGCTTCGCGGCTCGTCAGCCGTTCCGTAAAGTCCGAAAAGCCCCTTGATTTCGTTGTCGCGTACGGCGCGGATTCCGTCCTCTGTGGCAGAACAGTAGTGCAGGGTAGTGGTTTTTGCGAGAACGCTCTCGGTGGCAAAACGGATTATCTCGCGATTTGTACGGGAGAGGTCATCAAAGACCTCGGCGTAGCCTGAATTTTCGTATATTCTTGACTTTTCGGCTCTCGCGTGAAATGAGAGCTTGAGCCAGTCCGCGTTTTCCGCCCATTCTTCGCGGTACTTGTCCGTGAAATGGGAAAGGTTAAAATTCCCCGCCTCGTAGAAAAGATTGAGCTGTATTTTCAGGTCGTACTTATCGTGCAGACGGCGGTATACTCCGAGATAGGGATGCTCGAAAATACTTCCGAAGCTCCCCTCGTTCAGCTCTTTGAGGCAGCGAATATTGTCGTCTACCGTGAAGCAAAATGTTTTCATTTTTCTACCACCGCGTTGACCGCACGTATGACTATCGCTCTCTCCTCGTCGGTCACGGGGACATCGAAATCTCCGAAGCTGTTGTCCGAAATATCTCTGCCCGTGAGAGCTTTGTACCAGCAGAGCGCCAACAGATATCTGCCTACGCCAAGAGAGGCGTGAAAGGTATCGCGGTGTATTTTTTCTATTCCGAGCTTCGTCGCCGCCATCATTGCTTCTCCGCAGGGGATTATACCGTATGCGCCGATATCCCTTGCGGCTTTTTCGTAGGACTCGCGGACAGCCGAGAGCATATCCTCGGGGGTCCAGCTCTCCGATAGGTTGCGCAGCTTCTCGCTTCCGTCCTCGTACGCCCAGGTCTGGTGCATAAATATTTTTGCGTGAGGCGCGTATTTTCTCACCGTGTCGGCAAGTGCCTCTAGATATGGCGAAAAGGTTTCGTATCTCGTGCTTTGCGCACTCTGCTGCTGGAGCGTTACAAAATCCCATTCGTCACTTGCGAGAGCTTGTGCGATAGAGACCTTTATGCCTGTCTTTTCACCGTTGAATTCAAAGTCGTAATCGGCGTTGTTGTCAAGCATATTGATATAGTGGCGGCGCAGGGAGCAACCGCCTATATAAAGGTTTACCGATTTTATTTTGGTACCGTCAGCCTTTGCGATACCGTGCAGATACCTTTGCGCGTCCTGCGAAAAGCTGTTTCCAATGGATAATATTTTCATAAATTTTCTTCTCCGTCTTTGTTTTTATCATCTTTTTTTCCGTCTTTATTCACTTTTGCGTGAAAGTCCTTGAAGGATATTTCGCTGAAAAAGGGAAGTAAAGCCACGAGAATTACCACCCCGAGAGCTATCAGACGGTATGTGTTGAATGTGTATATGTAATTGGCGTCGAGAATCATAGCTATAAGAGCTATCGCGGGTATAATTCCCCAGCAGAAAATCATCATTAAAGTAATACGCTTCTGTTTGTCGGCGCACTTCTTGATCGCCTTCTTGGTTTTGATTTGTTTTGCGAGAACCTCATAGGGAGGCGGGTTGATTTTTTGCGCTTTTATAGCTTCCATCGTTATGGGAGCGTCGCCGTATACGAAGCTCGAAATATCATATATTTCCCAGCCTGCTTCCTCGGGGCATACAGCTATGTAGCAGGGAACTGCCACCTCGGAGCGGGCGCAGATTTTTTTGTATTCGTTTACAGTGAACAGAAAGGACTGCAAGGGGAGCTTGCCGCTTTTTATCTCAAAAAAAGCAACGGGCGTTACAGCGTCCTCGGCGAAAACCGCAAGGTCTATATGGTGTCTTGAGAGCGTTTTGAAATTTTGGAGCATAAGCTCGGCAGGATAGCCGATGCCTTCCATGTATTTGTAAAAGGAAAGCTCGTATAGAGCGCGTTCGTTTATTTCCATAAAATTCTCCTTTATTTTATGTTGGCACAAAGATTAACGATATCAACGGCAAATTGCTTTGATAGAACAACTAAAAAGTTTTTTAGTTACCCCTTACAAAAGCAGCAACGCCTCCGACACGGCGGAGGAATACAAAAGGCATGCAATTCCATGATTAAGTAATATCGTTTTTTCTCATAAACTCATCCAGCAATATAAAGAATCTGATAAATTCATCTATTGCCGACATCAAGCTGTAATCAAACCGATAATTTTTGCAAATATAATTATCTTTTAATTCTATACCGAAATGATAATTCTGATCTTTTTGAGCAAATAAGTCGTAATAATATTGCGTATCACAGCTATACTCTATAAATGTTTCGCCATCATCGGAAACAACATAACCGTCATCAACAGGATAAATATGCAATATTAATCTTTGATAATTAAAATATAACACCACCGGCAACTCAATTTGAAACGATTCACCGTTATTGATGCTTTCCCATTGGCATATTTCCAATTGCTTTTCTAATTTTTCGCTTATTTCTTTTGCTTCATAATATTGTGCCATAAGACCTCTTTCGTTTCTGATAGATTTTTTCCGAATCCGCTAAAGTGGGAATAATTATTCCACTCAAAAGGCTGAAAATGCCCGTTTTAGAGTCAAAATTGCTTATTTTCGAGTGAGACAAACGACACTTTCGACATGGGTCATAAGGTCAAAAGGTATTTTTCGTGCCAAAAACGGGGGTTGTAAAGCCAAAAGGTATATTTTCAAAGAATATTCTCTACACAGATCAACTCATATCATATGTTGTAAAACCAAACGACTCTATTTGCTTTTGTAAATCGTGAAAACGTTGAACGGTATTTCTCTTTGAGAAAAACTCCTTAATTTTGCTCTTTGGCAAGAAGAATATATGAGTGGTTTTGGGTGCTGTGTAAAATCCAAACGACGAGTTCGTTCCTGTTATGTCTCGTTCCGCCACACAGGTTCCCTTACCACCATGAACTTGTTGAAAGTTGTAGGCGCATTCCCTAAAATTAATGAATTTCATATTCTTTAGCGATATTCCGTTTGGAGAAATTCCCGCAATCTCATTTTCGGTATAAGAATCGTAATCATCAAAGACAACTGTTGGTATTTTGGGAA
>JAFTHJ010000148.1 GCA_017457465.1 Clostridia bacterium
CACCTATCGCTTGTGAAGAGGGACTCCGTTTCGCTATCCGTGAGGGTGGTAGAACCGTTGGATCCGGCGTCGTTTCTTCCATCATTGAGTAATTTATTACTTGACTGATAATTAAAACGATGAAGCATCGGGGATTGCTTTGCAATCCCCGATGCAAAAATTTACGGTCGCATATTGCGAACTTCGGGGATTGGTGAGATTCCATACCGGCGGTAAAGCCCGCGAACTCGAAAGAGCCGAACAGGTGAGATTCCTGTGCCGACGGTAAAGTCCGGACGAGAGAAGATATAGTGATTATCCCCGAATACTGTATGTATTCGGTTTTTTCTTCTACATTCGGTGTTCGGTCAGCTTACGTTATCTTCTCCCTGATTTTTGATACATGGGAGAATATTATGAGAAAAAACACACAAAGAATAAAAACATTGGTCGCGATAGCAATGTTTTCTGCACTTGCTTACGCTTCGATGTTTGTGATTAAAATTCCGGTGCAGTTTTTGGACCTTGAAATAAAGGATTCGATTACTGTGCTTTGCGGACTGATTTTTGGTCCTCTTGCCGCTGTTTCGGTTTCGGTTGTAGTTCCGCTCATACAGCTTATGACTATAAGCAGTACAGGCTGGTATGGGCTTGTTATGAATATTTTGTCCTCACTTTCATTTTCGCTGACTGTCAGTCTGATATATAAATACAGAAAGACCTTTTACGGAGCTATTACGGCACTCATTTCGGGTGTTCTGGCAATGACAGCGGTTATGATGTTGGCAAATCTCTTTATAACTCCATTTTATATGGGAGTTCCGAGAAGCGATGTGGTATCCTTGATTCCTACGCTTTTGCTGCCTTTTAATCTTGTAAAGGCAATACTTAACGCGGCGATAGTGCTTATGTTCTATAAGCCTGTGTCTACGATAATGAAGGGTATAGGCGTTATTGAGACATCAGGCGATAGTGTGACGAATAATACAAATTCTATCGCAAGAAATATTGTGGTTACAGTGATATCCGCGGTAATCATAGTGCTGTCGCTTGTTATAGTTTTTTTCGTTATTGGAAAATAGTTATCTGTCGGAACAGTGAGATTTTTGTTGATTAAACAAATATTTTAGAATAATTTATTTATATTATAGTGAATTTGAGAAAAAACAGTTGATTTTAACGATAAAATAGTGTAAAATAAAAAGAGCCATACAGGTAGTCTGTCTGGCTCTTAAAATTTGTTAAAAATACGGGAATTGAAAAAATATGTCAGAAAATAAAAAGAATACTCCCTTAAGTATCCTTTTGTGGATGCTGCAAGGAATGATAATAGGAATAGGCGCCATATTGCCCGGAGTGAGCGGAGGAACTCTTTGCTACGCATTCGGTATGTATGATTACATCATAGAGGTGCTTTCAAATCCGATAAAAGGAATAAAAAAGCATTGGTTTATGCTTATATTCTTCGTGCTCGGAGGAGGACTAGGATTTATAGGCTTTTCGGGACTAACAGCGGCGTTGCTTGAATGGAATGAGCCTGTCGTGTTATGTGTCTTCGTGGGACTTATCATAGGCACCCTGCCGGAGCTTTGGCGCGACAGCGGTGAGAGGGGAAGGAGCCGCGGCTCGATAATCTCACTTGTGATAAGCTTTGTCGCTATTGCCGCTCTCTTTTATCTGTGTGAGAACGCGTGGTCTATCACAATTCCCGAGAATACTCTTGGATTTGCGATATGCGGCGTTATCTGGGGCTTGAGCTTTATAGTTCCCGGGTTCAGCTCGTCGACATTGCTCCTGTTCTTCGGAATATATGAGGCTATGTCAAAGGGAATCTCAAATCTTGATTTTTCGGTAGTAATTCCTTTGGGAATCTCGATGCTTGTGATACTACTTGCCTTCTCAAGAGTTATGAAGCTTGTTTTTGAAAAGTTTCATTCAATCGCTTCGCATTGTATTTTCGGATTTGTGTTGGCGACAACTCTTATGATACTGACGAAGGATTGTATAATACAGAGCTTGTCGGTACCGAATGTATTGATATATCTGGTTTGTATCATTTGCGGTGGAGCCGTGGGCTTCTTCTTTACCGTTCTTTGCGATAAGCTGAAAGCAAAGGCGGAGGGGAATGATAATCAGCAGTCAAAATAAAATACGCTGGAAAAGAAAGGAATAGAAAAATGAAAAAAGTACTTTTTACATCAGAATCGGTAACAGAGGGACATCCCGATAAAATAAGCGATAAGATATCCGACGCGATACTTGACGAAATGCTTCGTCAGGACCCTATGTCGCGTGTAGCGTGTGAGACCTTTTGTACCACGGGACTCGTTGCCGTTATGGGCGAGATAACCACCAAGGCTTATGTTGATATTCAGAGTGTGGTCAGAGAGACTGTCAGAAATATAGGATATACCCGCGCGAAATACGGCTTTGACTGTGATAGCTGCGCGGTTATAAGCTCTATCCACGAGCAGTCACCCGATATCGCTATGGGCGTTGATAAGTCGCTTGAGGCTAAAGAGGGAGCGGAAGCGGATGAGTTTGACACAGGAGCGGGAGACCAGGGACTTATGTTCGGCTACGCTTGTGACGAAACCGAGGAGCTTATGCCCTTGCCGATATCCCTCGCCCACAAACTCGCGCTCAAGCTCACAGAGGTCAGAAAGAACGGTACGCTTGATTATCTCCGTCCCGACGGAAAAACACAGGTTACCGTTGAATATCACGACGATACGCCTGTCAGAGTCGATACCGTCGTAATATCCTCGCAGCATAGCGACTCGGTTGAGCTTTCGCAGATAAGAGAGGATATAATCAAGTATGTTATAAATACAACTGTTCCCGCGTCTTTGATGGATAAGGATACCAAGATATATGTCAACCCCACAGGACGCTTCGTTATAGGCGGTCCCGCGGGAGACACGGGACTTACGGGACGCAAGATAATAGTCGATACATACGGCGGATATTCCCGTCACGGCGGCGGAGCTTTCTCGGGTAAAGACCCGACAAAGGTCGACCGTTCCGCTTCCTACGCGGCAAGATACGTTGCGAAGAATATAGTCGCGGCTGGACTTGCCAAGAAGTGCGAGGTTCAGGTGGCATACGCTATCGGTGTGGCGAGACCTGTATCGGTTATGATAGACACCTTTGGTACGGCTCTGGCAGACGAGGCGAAGATAGCGGCGGCGGCAGACAAGCTCTTTGATTTCCGTCCCGCGGCTATAATAAAGAAATTCGACCTTCGCAGACCGATATATTGCGACCTTGCGGCATACGGACATATGGGAAGAACCGATATTGACGTTCCGTGGGAAAAGACCGATTTGGCGGAGGCTTTGAAGGCAGAGGTACTCAAATAAAAGTGACTTGACGGAGTGGGGAAGCATATTCTGTACCGAGGAGGTGCGGATATGTACCTGAAAATTGCCGTCGAGATGATTGCGGCGCTGTTGGCAGTGTTTGGACTCTACAGCGCCGTTCGTCTTCTGATGCAGAAATTATTCGGAAGCGAAAAAATATTTTTAACGGTTGAGATAAAGAGCCGAGAGGATGCCAAAAACGCCGATATGCTTATAAGAGAGGCGATGTCTGCCTTTCTTGTGACAAGCTCGTGTAGGGTAGCCGCGCTTATATCGTCCGAGTTGGCGGCAGACGCGGAGCTTATCGAGACACTCGGGCTTTGGGGTGTCGAGTGCTATATCGCGGAGGAATAGAAAGAGGAGGAGAGCTATGCAGGACACGGAAAAAAAGAATACAGACGAAAGCTCGGGACTGCAAAAGCTTGAGGGCTCTATAGAGCACGTTATCTATTCGAACGAGGATAACGGCTATGCTATTTGCGACATGGCGGTGGCTGACGACGAAATAATAACCGTAGTGGGAATACTGCCGATGGTAGCCGCGGGAGACAATATCGCGGTATACGGAAGCTGGGTACATAACCCGAAGTACGGCAGACAGTTCAGCGTTTCAAATTATGAGCGTGTTATGCCCGCGGACACCGCTTCGGTTTTGCGGTATCTGGCGTCGGGAGCTATCAAAGGGATAGGTCCGAAGACTGCTCAAAGAATAGTCGAGATGTTCGGAGAGGATACCTTTGACGTTATCGAGAACCACCCCGACTGGCTCTCGGAGGTCAAGGGGATATCGCGCAAGTCGGCGAATGAAATATCCGAGAGATTCCGTGAACAGGCGGGAATGCGCTCGGCTATGATGTTTTTCAGAAATTATTTCGGAGCTACGCTTACTGTCAGGATATACAAGCGTTGGGGTAGCGCATCTGTCGATATCGCCAAGAAAAATCCTTACCGTCTTTGCAACGAGATAGAGGGAATAGGGTTTGAGAAGGCTGACGCTATGGCATCCGAGCTTGGCGTTGTGAACGATAATCTTGACAGATTGATGAGCGGAATAAAATACGTTCTGTCGCAGAACGCCAACCAGAACGGACATACCTGTCTGCCGAGAACCAAGCTCTGCGAGAGCGCCGCGAGACTTCTTGACGTGGATGTTCAGAGGGCGGACGAGGCTATCTCGGGGCTCCTCAAAAACGGAAGCTTGAGATATACGCTCTGTGACGGTGAGCAGATGATATACGACGCGCATATTTACGAGTCGGAAAAATATATCGCGGCGAAGCTTTTGCAGATAGATAAGATGTGCCTGTCGGTATCTCTGCCCGATATAGACCGCTTTATAGAGCGTGAGGAGGGCAGAAACGGAATAAGCTATGCCTCGCTCCAGAAGGTGGCTATTTCCGACGCCTTGAGATACGGAGTTATGGTACTGACGGGAGGTCCCGGAACGGGTAAGACGACGGTAGTTAAGGCGCTTATACATATTTTTGACAGTATGGGCTTTGACATAGCCCTTGCGGCGCCTACGGGAAGAGCCGCGAAAAGACTTTCGGAATCGACCTCAATGGAGGCTAAAACGATACACCGTCTGCTTGAGATGAATTACGATAATTCCTCAACTCCCGTATTTAACAGAAACGAATTTGACCAGCTTGACCAGAATGTTATAATTGTTGATGAGGCGTCTATGATAGACAGTATGCTTATGATGGCG
>JAFTHJ010000149.1 GCA_017457465.1 Clostridia bacterium
AGTACTTCTTTCCAACTTCCATAACGACGTCGGAGTACATCTGGATAAATCTTCTGTAGCAGTCGTAAGCCCAACGAGCGTTGCCGGACTTCTTTGCCATAACTTCAACAACCTCTTCGTTAAGACCGAGGTTAAGAATGGTATCCATCATACCGGGCATGGATGCACGAGCGCCCGAACGAACCGAAACGAGAAGGGGATTCTCGAGGTCGCCGAACTTCTTACCGGTAACTTCCTCCATCTTTACGATATACTCATTGATTTCTGCCTGAATTTCGGGATTGATCTGTCTTCCGTCCTCGTAGTACTGGGTACAAGCTTCAGTGGAAATCGTGAAGCCCTGGGGAACAGGGAGACCAATCTTGGTCATTTCAGCCAGGTTTGCGCCTTTACCGCCAAGCAGCTCACGCATGTCAGCGTTGCCTTCGGTAAAGAGATAGCAATACTTCTTTGCCATTGGTAAATACCTCCAAAATAAAATATAAATTTTTGACAAAACGAAAAAACGCTATTTTCAGCATTTCAAGGCACAAAAAGAACCCAATACCTCAATAGCACCACATATTATACCATATATGAAGAAAAAACACCACACTTGAAAACCATTTTTTGTATCTTTAATTGTAAACTTTCTGTTAACGAGGCTTAAAATTGCTTTGATTTGTTGATTTTTTGACTTCGGTGTAATATAATTATAAACTGAAATATAATTTAGTATAACAAATTGCGCGGAGTTGCCTTGGCAAAATCCGCCTTATTGTCGTATAAACTTAAACCAAGAGGAAAAGAAAAATGGCAGATATATTTGAGCTTTTTAAAAAGATATCGTCGGGGGAGAGCGCCAAGCGAGAGCCGATAACGCATATAGTCGTGGGGCTCGGAAACCCCGGGGATAAGTATTACCTTACAAGACATAACGCGGGCTTTCTCGCGCTTGATTATATTTCGCAGAAATATTCCGCAAGAGTCGACAGAGTAAAATTCAAGGCGCTCTGCGGCGAGGCGGTTATAGGCGGGAAGACAGTCCTTCTTATGAAACCGCAGACCTTTATGAACAATTCGGGCGAGGCGGTCAAGGAGGCGGCGTCCTTCTATAAGATACCTGCAGAGAACATAGTCGTGATTTCCGACGATGTCAATCTTGATGTGGCAAGACTTCGTGTCAGACGCCGAGGAAGCGACGGCGGACAGAAAGGAATGAGAAGCATCTGTGAGCATCTCGGGAGCGACGCTTTCCCCAGAATACGTATCGGTGTGGGACAAAAGCCACACCCCGATTACGATATGGCGGATTGGGTGCTTTCGGAGTTCAACGAGAATGAAAAGAAAGCGCTCTTTGAGTGCTTCGCGCGTGTAAGCGACGGACTTGAAAAGGTACTCGTCGGAGATATCGACGGAGCTATGCAGATTTGTAATTCCAAGTAACGAATAAATAGGGGCTTCTTGCTTCCTAACAATGAATAATCCATAGATTAAAAAGGTTTGGAGAGGGTTAAGAGAGAACCAATGTTTGATGTAATCAAACTTGGCAAAAGGCGTCAGCCTTTTAGACTTTCCTTAAAAGGTTCTCTCTTGCAAAGTAAAATGAATATATTGACCGATTGTATAAGGTCGGACGGAGAATACAAGCATCTGCTGCGGACTATCGCCGAGCAGAGAGCCGCGAGAAATCCTCTGCCCACGGTGGTGGCGGGACTTTGCGAGGGAGCGGCGGACGCCGCTATCGTAGCCCTTGCGGAGGACATAGCCAAGGTTTCCCGAGGTAAGCATCCTGTGCAGATAGTCTGCCCCGAGGAAAAGGAGTGCAGACGACTCACACACCTGCTTCACCGCTTTGGCGTGAGAGCTGAATTCTTCGTTGCCAGAGACCTCAATTTTTATAATATAGTTGCCTCTCATGAGTACGAGCATGAGAGGCTTAAGGTGTTGTCCGGGATACTCTGCGGGGAGATAGATGCCGTAGTTACCACTCCCGACGCGCTTCTCGGATATACCATACCGCCCGAGAAATTTATCTCGGCTATGATAAAGGTTGAATACGGCGAGAGCCGCATAGATATCTCGGAGTTTGCCGAGAGGCTGACCGCTGCGGGATACGTCAGATGCGAGATGGTTGATGCTGCGGGGCAGTTTGCCGTAAGGGGCGGAATAGTTGACGTTTATCCGCCTGTTGCCCGATTCACCGATATGAACGGCAAGACATTTGGCGGCTCACATCCGCTTCGAATAGAGCTTTTCGGAGATGAGATAGACCGAATGGAGATATTCGATGCCCAGACGCAGAGAATGACGGTCGCGCTTGATGCCGCCGAGATAAGTCCCGCTCGAGAGTTGCTTCTTGACGGAGATATGAAAAAGAAGCTTCGGGCGGCGATAGAGACGCAGTTTGCCAAGTGTCACGACGAAAGAGGTTGTGCCGAGATGGTGTCGGAGATAGCGGCGATAGACGGCGGACTCGATATAAACTTTGCCGATAAATATATCACGCTCATTTATCCCGAGAGAACCTCGCTTACCGATTATATGTCGGGGGCTACCTGCGTTCTTATGCGGAATACCTCCGCGTGTTTCGACAGAGTCAAGGCGTCGGGGTGGCACCTTGAGCAGAGCATAGAGGAGCTGCTTGAGAACGGAACGATAGCGCCGAAGTATACCGATTACGCAAAGCCCGACTCCGCGTTTGAGCTCTTTTTGGACAGACTTCCCACCGTTCATTTTGATTCTTTCGGACAGGGAATGTCGGGTAAGAAACTTGCGGCAATGTTCACATTCCGAACCAAGCATATGGTCTCCTACAGCGAGAACTATGAAATGCTTTGCGAGGACCTTGAGAACTACAGAAAGCTCGGATACCGCATAATAGTCACCGCCGAGAATGAGGCGTCGGCGAAAAATCTTTGCGGATACCTTGGCGATAAAGGCTTCACGGCGATGATAGAGGTCGAGTCGGGGGATTTCACAATAGATAATCTTCCGAAAAATACTATTCTTGTCAAGTGGCGTCAGGCTATAAGAGGATATGAGTTGAGCGCGCCGAGAATCGTGGTTCTCTCAACTAACCCCGATAGCCGTGACGGCGGATATTCCGCATCGGGGCGCCTTAAGACCTCGAGAAAGAAAAAGAGCGCCGCGGAGCGCATAATGTCATATAACGACCTGAATGTCGGAGATTTCGTGGTTCACGAGGTTCACGGAATAGGTCAGTATATGGGAATCGAAAACCTGACGGTCGACGGCGTGAGCCGAGACTATATAAATATCAAGTACGCGGGAAGCGACAGACTGTTTTTGCCTACCGATAAGCTTGATATGATATCAAAATATATCGGTGCGCACTCGGATGACGGACTTGTAAAGCTTTCAAAATTCGGAGGCGGAGAGTGGACACGCGCAAAGGCAAAAGCCAAGGCGGCGGTCAAGGAGATGGCGAAGGAGCTTATCCAGCTTTATGCCGAGAGAATGAGGCGCCCCGGATTTGCTTTCCCCGAGGACGATGACCTGCAGAGGGATTTCGAGGCGGCGTTTGAATATGACGAAACCGCGGGACAGCTCGAGGCTATCGAGGATATCAAAAAGGATATGATGTCCGAGGTGCCTATGGACAGACTTCTCTGCGGAGACGTCGGATTCGGAAAGACCGAGGTTGCGCTCCGAGCGGCTTACAAGGCGGTGCTTGGGGGGAAGCAGGTGGCGATACTCGTTCCCACGACGATACTCGCGCTTCAGCACTATCAGACGGTAACGAGCCGAACGAGAGGATTTTCGGTCAATGTCGATATGATATCCCGCTTCCGTACGCCGAAGCAACAGGCGCAGACACTGCGTAAGCTGAAGCGCGGAGAGATAGATATAATTATCGGTACGCACAGACTCATAGGCAAGGATATCGAGTTCAAGGACCTCGGACTTCTTATAGTTGACGAGGAGCAGAGGTTTGGAGTCGCACAGAAAGAAAAGCTGAAGCAGATAGCGGGGAATGTCGACGTGCTGACGTTAAGCGCGACACCTATACCCAGAACGCTGAATATGGCAATGGGCGGCATCAGAGACGTGTCGGTGCTTGACGAAGCCCCCGGTGACAGACTTCCCGTGCAGACATATGTGCTTGAGCACGACGAGCTTATAATTATGGAAGCTATCAAAAGGGAGCTTCGACGTGGAGGACAGGTATTTTATCTGCACAATTTTGTCGAGAGCATAGACAGCTGCGCCGCAAGACTTGCCAAAGAGCTTCCCGAGGCGAGAATAACCGTCGCCCACGGAAAGATGGATAAGGAAAGACTTGAGGATATATGGGCGGAGATGCTCGGCGGACAGATAGATATTCTTGTTTCGACCACGATTATCGAAACTGGAGTCGATATCCCGAACGCGAACACACTTATAGTCGAGAACGCGCACAGACTCGGACTTTCCCAGCTGCATCAGATAAGAGGTCGAGTCGGACGCTCATCCCGTAGGGCATACGCATACTTCACCTTCCCGAAGGACAAGGCGGTAAACGAGATAGCGACAAAGAGGCTTGAAGCTATAAGGGAATACGCCGAATTCGGAGCGGGATTCAAGATAGCTATGCGCGATATGGAGATAAGAGGCGCGGGAAACATTCTCGGGGCAGAGCAGCACGGTCATCTTGACGCTGTCGGATACGACCTTTATATCAAGCTGCTAAATGAGGCGGTGCTTGAGGAAAAGGGAGAGAAGATAGAGGAGAAGATAGAGACTACTATATCGCTCAAATGCGATGCGTATATACCCGAAAAATATGTGGCGTACTCATCGCAGAGAATGGAGCTTTATAAAAAGATAGCCGCTATAGAGACACCCGAGGACAGGGACGATATAATCGACGAAATGATAGACCGCTTCGGAGATATTCCGACACCCGTGCAAAACCTGCTCACTGTCGCGCTTGTGAGAGCGGCGGCGATAAGATGCAGAATAACATCGGTGGTCGAGGACGGAAGCGAGGTGAAGATATACCCCGCGAAGTTCGATGTCGTCGTATGGTCTGACCTCGCGTTTGAATACAAGGGAAGGCTCCGCGTGGTGATGTCGGAGAACCCGAGCGTAAACTTCCGAAAGCAGAGCAAGGAAAATCTTCCCGATGTGCTATATCAGCTATTCACAAGATATTCCGCTCTCGAAGCCGAGGCGGGAGCCTTGGAGGAGTGAGGTTCTTCCGAAAATGTGAAGAAAAAGGGAATTTTATGTGATTTGTATAGACAAAAGACGAGGAATATTATATAATGGTATGTAATAATCGCAAAATGAAAGGATTTATATATAAATGAGAAAAGCTTTTGTAAGGTTTTTGGCATTGATGCTCGTTCTCGCAATTGCCGTTACCGCATTCTCGGCTTGTTCCTCAAAGGGGAAGACCTTTATGAAAATAGAGGACACCGAGATGTCGGTCAATATGTTCCAGCTCTTTCTTTCAAGAATGAAGGGAACATTGAGCGCGTCTTACGGTGAGGAGGCACTCGCCGATTCCTTCTGGGATACGGTAATGTCGTCAGACGGAACCACCTATAATGACCATTTCACCGCGCAGGTGCTTGATAACACCAAGACCTATCTTGCGGCTCTCCATATGTTTGAGGAGGAGGGACTTGAGCTTCCCGAATCCTATATTGAAGAAATAGATGCCGAGCTTGAGGAGCTTATAGAGAATGACGCCGACGGCTCGAAGAACACCTTTAATTCAATTCTCTCGAGCTTCGGTGTGAACTATAAAATTCTCCGTGAGGCTTATATACTTGAAGCCAAGATAGCGTATCTTAACGACTATCTGTACGGCTCCGACGGCTCGAAGATATCCCCAGTGCTTCTCGAGGAATATTATCAGAACAATTACGCGAGATTCAAGCAGGTGTTTATATACACATACGCTCTCGTCTATGATACCGATTCTGACGGACAGGAGATATGGTATAGCATAACCAACCCAAACAGAATATCCTATGATACTGACGCAACTCCCAAAAAGGACGAAAACGATAACATAGTCAAGGACAAGAACGGCGATACGGTTTATGTCGACGAGGAAGGCAAGATAGCCTACGACAAGAAGAACGGCAAGAGAAATCCCGTCCTCGGAAGCGACGGATATCAGCTCACCCGCGATTATACCACCGAGGAGATACGCGAGGCGGTAGACCGTGCGCAGATAATTGCCGAGCAGTGTGTGGAGAAAAATTATACTCTGTTTGACAGCTTCGTTGAAAAATACAGCGAGGACGAGGGAATGTCGGAGTATCCCGGCGGGTACTATCTGACTGCCGAATCGAAATATGACTCACCCGAGGTCCTCAAGGCGCTCTTTGAGATGGAAGAGGGCGAGATAAGAACGGTCAACTCGGATTACGGAATCCACGTAATTATGAAATACGAGCTTGACGAGGGCGGATATGCCGACCGTGATAATTCCGATTTCTTTGTCAGCACAGAAACTGGAGGATATGTATTTATCCAGAAGCTCAAGGAGGAGCTTCTCGCGCAGACGCTTAAGCCGTATATAGACAAGATAGAGATAGATGAGACGCTTATCGAGGGTGTTGACATAAAGAGCATCGGAGCAAATTTTTATTATTAAGCTATTGACAAATAATAGTTTATGTGGTAAAATGTCACAGAACCGCATAGAAATCAGGGGTGCCTATTTGAGGTAAGAGGTAAGAAGTAAGAGTGAAAAGGTTATTTCTTATGATACCGAGAGGCTGAGACGGATTTTTCCGAACCCTTTAACCTGATACGGATAATGCCGGCGTAGGGAGATGGTATATTTCGACTTTCGAAATTATTTTGACC
>JAFTHJ010000150.1 GCA_017457465.1 Clostridia bacterium
CTCGGCGCGTCAAAGCTTATTGTGGACGCCAAGAACGGCGACGTCGATATGAATTATAAGGTAGAGACCTTTGCACAGGCATACGCGATAACAGGCGCCATAGTTTCGGGCGAGTGCGCCATTGCCGCCCTTCCCACCAACGCCGCCGCTAACCTCTACAAGAAGAGCGAGGGCAAGATTCAGCTTCTCGCTATCAACACCCTCGGTGTGCTTTACCTCTTAAGCAACGGCGAAACTGTGACCGACCTCAACTCTCTGAAGGGTAAGACTGTCTACCTCCCCGGAGCGGGCTCCAACCCCGAGTTTATCACCGCCGCCCTCCTCAAGGCTAACGGACTTGACGGCGAAGTAACGCTCGACACTACGACCTACGCCTCGCCCGACGCTCTCTCGGCAGCCGTTACGGCAGGTACAGTATCACTCGCGGTACTCCCAGAGCCCAAGGTGACAGTTGTAACCAGCGGAAACGCCGACGTCAAGGTCGCGCTGGATTTCACCAAGGAATGGGAAAAGATATACGGTGAGAACACAATGGCACAGGGCTGTCTCGTTGTCAACACCGAGTTTGCTAAAGAACACCCCAACGAGGTAAGC
Organism: Clostridia bacterium; assembly: GCA_017457465.1. Taxonomy (GTDB): domain Bacteria; phylum Bacillota; class Clostridia; order Oscillospirales; family CAG-272; genus HGM12713. The sequence goes on from JAFTHJ010000150.1 coordinate 595, forward strand.
AAGTTCCTTGATGACTATAAGGCATCGGTTGAATTCATTTCCGCCGCAACAGACGACTCGATAAACGCGATAGTCGACGCGGGAATCCTTCCCAAAGCGCCCGTAGCTAAAAAAGCGCTCCCGAACTGCAACATCTGCTTTATCGAGGGCGAGGATATGAAGGACGCGATTTCGGTATTCTACGAAAAGCTCCACGAGTCGAACAACAAATCTATCGCCGCTATTCCCGACGACGGATTCTATTACTCAAGATAATTTTCTGAAAATTATATGGGGAAGGAATCCCTTGGAGATTCCTTCCCCATATTTTTAATCACAGAAAGGAGAAAATATGATTAACACCAAAAGCCGCGGCTTTAAGATATATAAAATAATATCCTTGATTCTGTCGGTGCTTTTCTGGCTCGGCGTGTGGGCGCTCCTCGCATACCGCGTAAATATCGAATTTCTTCTTCCAAGTCCCAAAGCAGCCATAAGCGCACTGATATCACTGGCAAGAACAGCCGAATTCTGGCAGATATCGGGCGAATCCCTGCTCCGAATACTTGCGGGTATCGTTGTAGCGGTCGTACTCGGCACACTTTTTGCCGTCTTCACCGCAAAGATAAATACGCTCGATTCTCTGTTTTCCCCGCTTATGACCGTGATAAAGGCAACTCCTATAGCTTCCTTTATCATTCTCGCCCTGCTCTGGATAGACAGAAACACCCTGCCCGTATTTATTACCGTACTTATCGTACTTCCCGTGGTCTGGTCAAATGTCTCCGCCGGTATCCGCTCGGTCGACAGAGGACTTCTGGATGTGGCAAAAATATACCGATTCTCATTCGGTAAGAAAATAATAAAGATATATCTCCCCTCGGTTATGCCATATTTTCTCGCGGCGTGTCAGTCGGCGCTCGGTATGGCGTGGAAGGCGGGAATTGCCGCCGAGGTGCTTTGTATCCCCGAGAGGGCGATAGGCACACAGATGTACTTTTCAAAAACATACCTGCAAACCACCGAGCTTTTCGCGTGGACTCTCGCGGTCATAATCTTCAGCGTGATAATCGAAAAGCTGCTCATATTCGGACTAAAAAAACTGGTGCAAAGACTTCACGTCGCGCGAGGGGAGGTATCTGATGCTAACGCTTGAAAAGGTAACACTGAAATACGGAAAGAATACCGTCATAAACAACCTCTCATATAGCTTTGCGGAAGGCAAGATAACGGCTATCGTCGGCGAGTCTGGTGTCGGAAAGACCTCGCTTATAAATATTCTCGCGGGACTTCTCCGCCCCACCGAGGGAAGCTTCGCCAATACAAACCAAAGAATATCCTATATTTTTCAGGAGCCGCGGCTATTTCCGTGGATGAGCGCGAAAGAAAATGTCGCAACTGTAAGCAGCGAAGAAAAAGCCGTAGAAATGCTTACACTTATGGGACTTGAGGATTCGCTTGATAAATACCCCGCCGAGCTTTCGGGGGGAATGAAGCAGAGAGTCTCGATAGCCCGTGCTCTCGCCTATGAGCCCGATATAATCTTCCTTGACGAGCCATTCAAGGGACTGGACGCAGAGCGCCGCCACAATGTCAGCGAGAAGGTTTTTGAGCTTCTGCGCGGTAAAAGCGCAATAATGGTCACACACGACGAATCCGACCTCAAATACGCGGACATCGTCCTAAAGCTCTCCTCCTCACCAGAAAGTAAATTGACAGAAATCCATTCAAACTAAAACAACAAAAACAGGGGAAACCTACGAGAGGTTTCCCCTGAAATTTTTGATTTAAATCAGAAGTTGATGGTATCGTTCGCGGAAGGATCGCTTCCACCCATATGCTCTTTAATTGCGTCAAGCAAATTAAGAGTAGAGTTTGCGATAACATCAAGAGTGTCGAGATCAATAGTCTCAAACTCGGGAGTGGTATAATTCTTTCTCATTTTATCACCCCTATCTTATGCTTCTGTGTAGTTTGCAAGATACCAAACAACCGTCTTTTCATTTTCGGTCAGGAGGTCTCCCTCAAACTCAACATCAGCCGCACGGAACTCATCCTCATTCATATCGCCAATGATTTCTTGAGCAAGAGTAACGACGGAGGTCGAGGAATCAGCAGTTGTGTAGATAGTAACAGCTTCTGTCTCGCTGAAGATAACCTTTACGTAACCGACAGCAACATAGTTCTTCGTGAAGGACTGAACGCCTATAACCGAACCGGCAAAGGTATTATCACCGTAGAGACTGGTAGTATCACCCGTAACATTCAGGTAAACGGTGTAGTTATCATTTCCCGTTTCGGCTCTCTTTGCAGCCTGATAAGCGTCAAGAGTATCGAATGTCATATCGCCGTCAAGGTTGCTTCTGTGGCTATCAACAGTAATGAGAGTTCCCATTTCAAGCTCAACAGCAATCTCACGGTTAAAGAGCATCATAATATAATCGAAATCGTTACCGTTGAACATAGATGTATATCTTATACCGGGGTTAGAGCCAAGGCGGAGAGATGTATCTCCCTTTGTGAGCTTCATAGCCTCAACAACATCCATAGCAGCAGACGCGTCAGCGGAAAGAGCATAAACCTTACCTGCGGTTGCTGTGAATGTATCAATTACGGGAGCATAAACTCCGTTGGTCTTAACAGCAAGTGCATTCGTGAGGTAGTCAGCAGCGGTAACAGTACCTGCGTTGATAACTGTAGCCTCACCTGCAACCTTAACAACTGCCTTGCCTGCGGGAGCAGCCATTTCTGCGCCGCTAACAGTCGCGTTGTATATAGGCGCGTCGTAAATTGTAACGCTCTTAAGTCCGAACTTGTCGTTCGACTGCTGGAGGAAACCTATATCTCCTGCAGGAGCCGCAATTCTGTAACGAGGCGTAGCCTTTATAGTGTATCCGCCTGCGCTTACATATACGCAAACGAGGTAGTTGTTTTCAACAACCGCGCGGAAGCTTATGTCATTACCCGCAGCGATAGCATTGGAAAGATTTGTGGACAAACGAGTATAGTTGTCGCTATTAGCCTGAATGTATTTGTTTGCGGAAGCATCATAAGCCCAAATTGAACAGTTATCAGACTCCCAGTCCTGGTCAGCTCTGATACGAAGCTTGAATGCGTTGCCGTCAACAAAGTTATAGCCCCAAGGCTTGTTGTTAGTCGCGCTGTTTGAAGAAACACTGTTTCTATCGTCATTAAGACCAAACGCAAGATAGAATATTCTTGCTTCAGAGCCTCCTGCGAGGGTGAAATCAACGGTATAATCACCGAGGTTTCCGTAAAGGTCACCGTCAACCTTAATCATATTGTTGTATGATATTTCCTCAGCTACAGTTGTCTCATTCCAGAGAACGCCATTGTTAAGAGTTATCATTCCGTATCCATCTTCCTCACAAATATCGTAAGGAATAGCATCAATATCTACCGCATTAGCTATATTGTAGTTATGAATTATATTAGCCGACTCTGTGGGAGCAACATAATCATTCGTGGTAATTTCAATAGATTTGATATTAGCGGTATTATTTCCTGCCCAACCTATAAGACATACGCCGAAATATCCCGATACATTAAAATCGGAATTAGGAGTGTATATAATAGTTTCACCGCCTGCGGTAAGATAAATCTTAGCAACCTTTCCACCTTCAATTACGAAAGAGGTTACAAAGTCAGCACCTGTCATAGCAGGAGCCTGAAGCATATAATATCTTCCGTCTGCGTCAAGAGCAGTTCCTGCTGCATTGGTAGTTGTTGTACACCAATCGGAAAGAGATTCATCAGCTTTCGTCGCATTTATAGCTGTACCAAAGTTAGCCTGTTGGTCTCCGGTCGATGTAAACGAAGCGATTGTGTCTCCCAAAGAGTTTGTTCCATCTGAACCTCTCTCAGGTCCACCCGAATAATCAAACGCCAACTGGTTATCAGCCCATATTTTAGAGGATGTATAATCATAGGACCAACCAAAACGAAGCTGATTGAATTTGTGTGTAGTATTCCACTTAACAGTAACGACATGGTCGGTATTACCGTCAACGATACTTTGTGGAATGTTAGAGGTAGGAGTTAGTCCAAGTCCCTGTCCTGCGCCACCAAGGGTAACACCGTTAGCACTAATGGATGTATACCATGTAGACTCGGTATCCTTGGATGCAACAATTCCTGTGGGAAGGCTACTATTAATATCGCCGTCTGTACCGTTGTCAGCTTTAAGAGCGGTGAAATCCTGAGAATAGTTGAAGTTTGTTTGAGAACCGTATGTGCCCTTTTCAATCTTAACAGATTTTACATAAGCACCCTGACCTGTTCCCCAACCGTTATGCCATATAGAAAGATATCTTGCACAATCATTAAGCGTTATGGTTAAAGCATCTACGGGATAAGTAATGGTCTTTCCGTCCGCTGTTATATACACATTGGCAACTTTTCCGGACTTAACCTCTATCGAAACCGAGAAATCGCGACCTGCTATTGCGGGATCAACAAATGTATCTATTATCTGAGCCTGAGTAAGGGCATTTCCCGATTCATCCTTAACAGTTGATGATACAACAGTGTTGTTGTGATAGGTCACATAGCCTGCATCTGTCGGAGTAGTTCCGTTGTTAGCAAAAGCAAACTTATTACCACCATAAGAAGCTGTGGGACCTCCGTAATATTTAAAGCGGAGCTGAGGTGTTTGAATCAAAGTATCTGATGCAGGATCGTTCTTACAAAAACTAAAAGCAAAATATTGAATTTTTGTAGTTACATTCCAAACAGTGGTTATAACATAGTCTGTCGTGGAGTTTACAATTTCCGTGGGCAAATCTGCATCTGCTGTCAAGGCAATACCGATTTGCTGTCCACCCAGATAAATACCGTTTTCATCAATTTTAGTTACCTGAGTAGTCTCTGTATCGGTTGTAGCAGTCCAACCCTCGGGGAGTTTGTCTGCAATGACTTGATCCGAACCATCGTCATGCTCCAACTTGGTGAAATCCCAAACCCAAGAGGAGTGACCGTCCGTCACTGTGCCTGTCTCACCAGTTGCGCTTGTAATGAACGCCGAGAAGGGTATCATCAGGGCTACCATCACAAACGCGAGAAAAAGGGATAATGCTTTTTTCATTGTTTTTCTCCTTTTAAAATATTTTTTGTGCTTTGATTTTATATACAAAAATTGGGCGTACGGGCTTTATTTTATATTATATATAGGTACTTTTAGATACCAATCCCGCATTTTGAATTGTATAAAAATTTCATATCTTTGTCAAGGATTTTACCACTTTTCACTCCAATTTTACCCTATTAGGGGGGAATTTTGAAGAAAAAATTAACACCCGACAAAAATTCAAAACACTACAATATTGAAAAGCACCGAGGGGGACTTCCTCGGAAGTCCCCCTCGCATAAATCATATTCCTTTTACTAATTTCTTGTATTCCTCGTAGGAGCAGATAAGCCTTATCGCCGACAGAAGCGCGTTTGAGGTCATACCGCAAGGTAACCCAAGCTTCTTTGCCAGAGCATCACGGCGGCGTGTGCTGTCCTCTCTGCCCATAAGTCCGTCCTCGTAAAAATCCGCCTTACTTATCCGATTCTCCTGTGCCGCAAGATAAGCGCTCTCGTCCTCATAGGGCGCGAGAATATTGCGCAGAGTTTCGTTCTCAATTCCCTCAACACCAAGAAATCCCTCGGCTGAAGCCTCGGTCTTGCGCTTCTCCTTGCCCTTTATCTGCGGCGTGTACAACTGAATTATCCTATCCGCCGCGATAGCCGAGGCGAGGTGTGAGCGAATCAGCTTCCCCGCCCCGTCACTATCTGTCAGAACGATTATCGGAAGCTTTTCGGCAAGTCGTCGGATAAGCGCGAGTTTTTCGTTTTTCTTAAAAATTCCAAATCCATCGGTCGCGATTATCCGCGCATCGCAGATATTCAGCAGCTTCAAGCGGTCATATTTTCCCTCAACGATTATCGTGTAAGGTATTTTAAGCTTTTCCATTCGCTACCTCACGCAAAGATAAGAAAATATCCAAGCACAGCGGCGCCAAGAGCGATTCTGTAAACACCGAACGCCGAGAATGTGTGACGCTACACAAAATCCATAAGGAACTTTATAACGAGCATCGAAACGCCGAACGCCACGACACTCGCCACCGCAAGGACGATCCAAGCGATAGCGGGAACGGTGATGTCATTCTCGATAACATAGTCAAAAAATCCGTACCC
>JAFTHJ010000151.1 GCA_017457465.1 Clostridia bacterium
AATAGAGTGCTTCAATAAAATGGCAGAGGAGCTTTCGGGAACGGAAACTCTGCGAACCGACTTTATCGCCAATGTATCACACGAGCTGAAAACACCTCTGGCGGTAATGCAGAATTACAGTACAATGCTCCAGCAACCCGGACTTTCCGAGGAGAAGCGTCTGGAGTATTCAAGGGCAATATCCGATGCCTCGCGCAGACTCGCGAATCTTATTACGAATATACTCAAGCTGAACAAGCTTGAAAATCAACAGATAACTCCCGTGTCAAGACCGTATGACCTCGGAGAGCAGCTCTGTGAGTGTCTGCTTTCCTTTGAGGAGCTGTGGGAGAGCAAGAGTCTTGAAATAGAGACCGAGCTTGACGACGGAATTTTTGTGCGTTCGGATGCCGAGATGATGACTCTGGTATGGAATAATCTTTTCTCAAACGCGATAAAATTCACCGACGAGGGAGGAAAGATAACGCTCCGTATGAGGGCGGACGGAGATTACGCTCTGGTGCAGATAAGCGATACGGGGTGTGGAATATCGTCCGAGGTGGGAGCGCATATGTTCGACAAGTTTTATCAGGGAGATACCTCTCGCGCGACACAGGGCAACGGTCTCGGACTCGCTCTTGTGAAGCGTGTTATAGACATAACCGAGAGCGATATCTTTGTTGAGAGCGAGGTCGGACACGGAACCACCTTTACGGTCAGAATGAGGAGAATAACAGATGGAGACATTTAAGAAAATAATAAAGAAATTGCTTTATCCTCATATTGCGATTATCATATTGCTTATTCCGATTTCGGCGGTGCTTTTACTGCTTTCCTTTCTGAAATTCGGAACCGAGCATTATTTCAGCTATATATCGTATGTCGTTTCGGCTTACACTCTGACGGTTATATGTATGTATATACCGAAGCTTATCAAGACAGTGAAGCGTGTGAAAGAGGAAAACAAGTATGTGAAGCGACTGACGGACGATGCCCAGCTTCGCGTGAAGCTCTCACTTTACGGCTCACTGATTATGAATACGGCGTATGCGGTATTTCAGTTCGGGCTGGGACTTTATCACGGTTCTTTCTGGTTTCATTCACTCGCGCTTTATTATCTTTTGCTTGTGGTGATGAGATTTTTCCTGCTCAAGGATGTCAGAGGACTGACACCGGGTGACAATATGCGTATGGAGCTGAAGCGTTACCGCTTTTGCGGAATAGTTTTACTTACTATGACTCTGGCACTCGTATCAATGGTATTCTTTATAACCTACTTCAACCGAGGAATCGAGCATCACTATATAACCACGATAGCACTCGCGGCGTATACCTTTACGTCAATGACGGTAGCTATTGTTAACGTGGTGAAATACAGGAAGTATCACAGCCCCGTATTCTCGGCATCAAAGGCGATAAGCCTTGCGGCGGCAGCCGTGTCTATGATGACACTTGAGACCGCAATGCTCACGGCGTTCGGCGGTGAGGAAATGGAGCAGAGCAGAGGACTTATGACGCTTCTGACGGGAGTGGGCGTCTGCCTCTTTGTTGTGGCTATAGCGATATATATGATAACAAAATCGACAAGAGAGTTAAGAAATATAAGCAAGGATGTGAAATAATGGAAGAAAATAAAAAGCAGAATGAGACTTTTAATTATACTTACTCCGCAAAGCAGCAGGATGAGATAAAAAAGATAAGAGAGAGATATCTGCCCGAGAATGAGGACAAGATGGAGCAGCTTCGCCGACTCGACGCGAGTGTGACGAAAAAGGGAACTGTCGTATCTTTGATTATAGGTATTATCAGCTCTCTCGTTATGGGGACAGGAATGTGCTGCGCGATGCTTTGGGAGGAATACGCGATAGGAATTGCGGTGGGCGTTGTTGGAATAATAGGCGTCTGTCTCGCTTATCCCATATATTCCTCGATAACTAAAAAAGAAAAAGAACGAATCGCTCCCGAAATTATAAGGCTTACAGACGAGCTTATGAAATAATTGACTAGGGATGCGAACGCGCGAGGGGGACTTTGGAAAAAAGTCCCCCTCGCGCTTCCTTCAGCACCTTTAAAGTAAGGTGAGGTTAGTATGCTTTTTTGCGTTCATATAAAATTTACAATTGCAATTTTTATATTATTACTTGAAATAATATAATATTTATGATAGAATTTTGTAAAATTGGGGAAGAAGGTTTGTTTTGACTGTTAAAAATAAATCATACCCACAAATGCACAAAATGGAGGCACACTTATGGTACAAATTGACGAAAAAGTGTATGGCGTGTCGAAGGAAAGAATCGAGAGCCTTTTCGACGTCGGAACTTTTGTCGAGCTTGGTGCGTACACCAGACGTCCCACCTCTTCCGAGGACTTTGAGAGCGTTGTCTGCGGCTACGGAGCTGTTGACGGAAAGCTGGTCTTTGCTTTCGCTCAAGACAGCGGAAGAACAAAGGGAGCTTTCGGTGAGCGCCACGCGAAGAAGATTGCCGATATGTATTCATTGGCAGTTAAGAACGGCGCGCCCGTGGTTGGCGTGTTTGACAGCGCGGGAGCTGTTGTTTACGACGGAGCTGCGGCTCTGGCGGCGTACGGAAAATTTATGAAATGCGTTTCCGACGCGTCTGGAATAATTCCCCAGATAGCATTGATAGACGGAGTTTGCGGAGGTTCTTCCGCGGTAGTCGCTTCAATGTTTGACTTTACCGTAACGGTTAAGGATAAATCAAAGCTCTACGTTAATTCTCCTTTTGTGATTGGAGAGGACGCGGGTAAGAGCGCGTTTGCGGCGGCAAACGGACTCTCTGCGGCAGAGGCGGAGAACGAGGCAGAGGCATTCGCTTTTGTGAAGAAGCTTCTCTCGGTTATCCCCCAGAATAATGCTGACGGAGTTTTCGCGGCTGACGTTGCGGACGATATGAACAGAGCGGTATCCTTTGATGCCGAGAATTATAAGCTTGACGAGCTTCTCGCACAGCTTTCCGATAACGGACGGTTTGTGAGAGTTTATGAGAAATATGCGGCTGACACTTGTGTCGGCTTCGGAAGCTTTGGCGGCGTTATGTCGGGAGTTGTTGCCGTAAACGGTAAGCTTGGCATAGGCGCGGCAAGAGCTGCCGCAAAGATGGTTTCCTTCTGTGACAGCTTCGGACTTCCTGTGGTCACGCTTGTTGACAGTGAGGGACTCGACGTATCTATGGAAGCGGAGAGCGCGTCTTACGCGTCCGAGCTTTCAAGACTCGCTATGGCGTATACGTCTTCGGACAACGCAAAGGTTACCGTCGTCCTCGGAAAGGCTTACGGAGCGGCATTCACGCTTCTCGGCTCAAAGGCTATGGGAGCTGACCTTGCATACGCGCTTGAGGGCGCTTGTATCAGCGTTCTGTCTCCCGAGGCATCTGTCGCGTTCGTATGGAACGACAAGGTCGGTGAGAAGTCCAGAGAGGACGTTGAGGCTGAATGGAAAGAGAAGTGCGCTTCTGCCGCTGACGCGGCTGATTGCGGAGAGATAGACGATGTTATCGAGCCTAGTGAGCTTCGCAAGAGAATATGCGCCGCTCTTTCAATGCTCGCGCTCAAGGCAAACGGAGCGCCCGAGCGTAAGCACACCGTAATGCCTCTTTGATTTGGAGGTATTCGAATGAATATGGCTTATAATCTGACGAATGCCGCGCTTTCTGTCAATGCGGACGGAACGTACGTTCCTTTTTCGGTCGAGGCTTGGAAATACGCGGGGGAGATGACTCTCCTCGGTATGGGAATGATATTTGCCGTTCTCGCGCTCCTTTGGTTGGTACTTGCGGTATTCAAGCTTATTTTCGTAGGAAAAGCTCCCAAAAAGGAAAAGACGAAAGCGCCCGAGGCAGTTGCAAAGGCAGTCCAAGAATCTGTCGTTGCCGTCGAAGAGGATACAGTGCCTGTGGCAGAGGCGGGGGATGACGAGCTCGTTGCAGTTATCACAGCCGCGGTTGCCACTTATATGGCAGAGGAGAACGGGGGAGTACCCGTCGGCGGTTTCAGAGTGGTTTCCTTCCGCAGAGCCTGTGGCGGACGCCCTTGGAACGCAAAATAAATAATTAAACGAAATATTGAAAGGTTAAGGTATAAAAATGAAAACTTATAATATCACCGTAAACGGTGTTACCTATACTGTTGATGTTGAGGAAGTAGGCGCATCTGCCCCCGCTTCCGCTCCCGTTGCGGCTCCCGCCGCAGCTCCCGCTCCCGCTGCAGCGCCTGCTGCACCCAAGGCGGCTCCCAAGGCAGCTCCCAAGGCAGCCGCAGGTGCAACCGTTGTCAAGGCGCCTATGCCCGGCAACATTGTTAAGGTAAACGTAAAGGAAGGCGCCGCAGTCAAGAAGGGCGATGTTCTCGTTGTTCTTGAGGCTATGAAGATGGAAAACGATGTTTGCGCTCCCGCAGACGGAGTAGTGGCAAGTGTCGAGGTTGCACAGGGTGCTACCGTTGAGACCGATGCCGTTCTCGTAACGCTTAACTGATTTTCTTTCGATAGAAACACAAAAAAATTTTATTGAAAGGAAAACAGTAGAAGATGCTTGAAGCAGTAAAGAATTTTTTAAGCACAACAGGCATTGCCAGACTTATTTCGGACGATAATTGGTGGAAGACAGCCATAATGTTTCTTATCGCATTCGTTCTGGTCTATCTCGCAATAGTCAAGAAGTTCGAGCCGTTGCTCCTGTTGCCTATCGCGATAGGTATGCTGTTGACCAACCTTCCCGGAGGGGGGCTGTTCCACCTTGATTTTTTCATTGCGGAGGAAATCAGCTTTGGACAGGTGCTTCACGACGGAGGTTTGCTTGACTTGTTATATCTCGGCGTAAAGCTGGGTATATATCCCTCGCTTATATTTATAGGAATAGGCGCTATGACCGATTTCTCACCCCTTATCTCGAATCCCAAGAGTCTGCTTATCGGAGCGGGTGCACAGCTCGGCGTGTTCGTCGCTTTCTCTGCGGCTCTTGTCTCTGGTATGTTCACCCCCCAAGAGGCGGCATCGATAGGAATTATCGGAGGAGCTGACGGACCGACGGCGATACTTGTCACGAAGACACTTGCCCCCGCACTGCTTGGCGCGATAGCGATAGCGGCGTACAGTTATATGGCGCTCATACCTATGATACAGCCGCCCTTTATGAAGCTTTTTACAACCAAGAAAGAGCGTCAGATAAAGATGACGGCTCTCCGTCAGGTATCCAAAACAGAGAAGATACTCTTCCCGATAGTCGTTACCTTCGTTGTAGGACTTATCGTTCCCGATGCGCTTGCACTTGTAGGTTGCCTTATGTTTGGTAATCTGCTGAACGTCTGTGGTGTTACCGACAGACTTTCCAAGACTGCACAGAACGAGCTTATGAATATCGTTACGATATTCCTCGGAATTACAGTTGGAGCAACGGCGAGCGCGGAAAACTTCCTTCGTCCCGAAACCTTACTTATTATTGCGTGCGGACTTATCGCATTCTGCATATCCACTTGCGGCGGACTTATCACCGCAAAGATTATGAACTGGCTCTCGGGCGGAAAGATAAACCCCCTTATCGGTTCTGCGGGTGTTTCCGCGGTTCCTATGGCGGCGAGAGTTTCCCAGAAGGTCGGACAGAGTGAGGACCCCTCGAACTTCCTTCTTATGCACGCAATGGGACCCAACGTCGCGGGAGTTATAGGCTCCGCGGTGGCTGCGGGTGTGTTCCTGTCGTGGTTCTAAATTAAATGGAGGTTACTAATCAAATGTCAAAAGTTAAAATAACAGAAACAGTTCTCCGCGATTCGCACCAGTCGCTTATCGCAACGAGAATGACAACGGAAGAAATGCTTCCAATAATAGATAAGCTCGACAAGGTGGGTTATCACTCCCTTGAGGCTTGGGGCGGAGCAACCTTTGACTCCTGTCTGCGTTTCCTCAATGAGGACCCGTGGGAGAGACTCCGCAAGATTCGCGAGAGCGCAAAGAACACCAAGCTCCAGATGCTTTTCAGAGGACAGAATATTCTTGGCTACCGTCACTATTCCGATGACGTAGTTGAATATTTCGTTCAGAAGTCGATAGCAAATGGTATAGATATTCTCCGAATCTTCGACGCGCTCAACGATGCCCGTAACCTTGAGACTGCTATCAAGGCAACCATTAAGGAAAACGGTCACGTTCAGGCGGCTATCTGCTATACAACAGACCCCGAGAACAAGATATATACCACAGAGTATTTCACCAATTACGCGAAGACTCTTGAAAATATGGGCGCTCATTCTATCTGTATCAAGGATATGTCGGGACTTCTTAAGCCTTATGACGCGTATGAGCTTGTTAAGGCTCTCAAGGAGACCGTCAAGGTTCCGATACAGCTTCACACCCACTATACCTCGGGACTTGCGTCTATGACACTTCTCAAGGCAATTGAGGCTGGAGTTGACGTAGTCGACACAGCTATTTCACCTATGGCTATGGGTACATCCCAGCCCCCCACGGAGTCGCTCGTAGCAACTCTTGCGGGAACAGAGTACGATACAGGCATCGACCTCGGTCAGCTTGACGAGATAACCAAGTATTTCACACCTCTGCGTGAGAAATATCTTGCTTCGGGACAGCTTGACCCCAAGATGCTTAAGGTCGACGTAAACGCGCTTATCTATCAGGTTCCCGGCGGAATGCTCTCCAATCTTGTTTCCCAGCTGAAGCAGGCGGGTAAGTCCGATAAGCTTACAGAGGTGCTTGAGGAGGTTCCGAGAGTAAGAGCCGATTCGGGATATGCGCCTCTGGTAACTCCCTCGTCGCAGATAGTCGGAACACAGGCAGTGTTCAATGTTATCGGCGGAGAGAGATACAAGATGGTAACCAAGGAATTCAAGGGGCTCGTTCAGGGACAGTACGGTAAGACACCTGTTGATATAGACCCCGAATTCGTAAAGAAGATAATCGGAGATACCGAGAGAATCACCTGCCGCCCCGCGGATAATCTTGCTCCCGAGCTTGATGAGCTTCGAGCAAAGATACCGCAGTATCTTGAGCAGGATGAGGATGTGCTTTCCTACGCTTTGTTTGAGCAGGTAGCTCTCAAATTCTTTGAATACAGAAAAGCAAAGAAGTACGGACTTGATTCCGAGGCAGACGCCGCTCTCGGCGTTCATAACGCTTAAATAACTAACCTTAAAGCTGTGTTTGCGACCGCAAACACAGCTTTGGGTGCGTTTATGGGGATTTATAGAAGAAAAGAGGATTATAATGGCACGTGATTTGACAGTAGGAAAACCTTCAACCGTACTGTTGAAATTTTGTCTACCGCTTTTGGGAAGTATTATTTTTCAACAGCTTTATAATATAGCCGATAGCTTCGTTGCGGGTAAGTTTATCGGAGAGAACGCGCTGGCGGCGGTTGGAAACAGCTACGAGATAACGCTTCTGTTTATAGCATTTGCCTTTGGCTGTAATATCGGTTGCTCGGTAATAGTCTCAAGGCTTTTCGGTGCTAAAAAATATAATGACCTCAAGACCGCGGTATATACAACGCTCATATCAAGCGCGGTGGTCTGCGTCGTTCTTGTGTCTGTGGGATATTTTCTCGGCGGCACACTTCTTTCGCTAATCAACACTCCCGAAAATGTGTTTGCAGATTCATTGCTTTATCTCAAGATATATGTTCTCGGATTTCCTTTTGTGCTTTACTATAACGTGGCTACGGGAATATTCTCGGCTCTTGGGGATTCCAAAACGCCGTTTGTCTTTCTGGCCTGTTCATCTGTCGCGAATATTGCGGCGGATATCCTCTTTGTCACTGTCTTTGATATGGGCGTGGCGGGAGTTGCGTGGGCAACCTTTATATGTCAGGGCGTGAGCTGCGTATTGGCACTGTTTTTTGTTATCAGAGCACTCTCGAAAATAAAAACAGAGGGAAGAGTACGCCCGTTTTCCTTTCATTTGCTCGGACAGATATCGGCAGTTGCCGTTCCGAGTATATTGCAACAGAGTTGCGTTTCTGTCGGAAACATAATTATTCAGGGAATAATCAATTCCTTCGGCTCGGGCGTTATGGCGGGATATTCGGCGGCGATAAAGCTCAATAACCTCGTTATTACATCCTTTTCCGCAGTTGGAAACGGAATGTCAAATTTCTCTGCCCAGAATTTTGGAGCGGGGAAGAAGGATAGAATCAAGAACGGTGTCGGCTCGGGATTTCGTATGGTCTGGGTGCTTTGCGTCCCCCTCGTTATTCTGTATTTCTTCCTTGGAAAATATCTGATATACGCTTTCCTCGATACTCCGAGTGAGGCGGCGATGACTACGGGTACCGAGATACTTCGAATACTCTCGCCCTTTTACTTCTTCATCTCAATGAAGCTTGTGTGCGACGGCGTATTGCGAGGCGTGGGACGAATGAAGGATTTCGTTATAGCCACCTTTACAGACCTTGTTTTGCGAGTTGCTCTTGCCAAGGTGCTTTCGGATATTTTCGGCTCGGTGGGAATATGGCTTGCGTGGCCCATCGGCTGGATTATCGCTACAGCGATGTCGATAATTTTCTGCCGTAGATGGATAAAAAAGAAGGAGCTTTCTGCGGAAGGCTTATAAATCAAAAAATGATAGGCTTGAGCCTATCATTTTTTAGTGAGATAATAAATATCCCCCCGTTTTACGGGGGGGTTATTTGCTTTTTAAAAGAAATTATATTGTATTCATATGTATCTTTCCAAAACGATTTCTGAATTCGGACGGAGAACAGCCCTCGTGATATTTAAAGTATCCGATAAACGCCTTATCGTTTGAAAATTTAAGCTCGGCGGCTATTTCCTTTACATACTTTTCGGTATTACATAGAAGCGACTTTGCCCGTGCGATGAGGAATCTATTAATAAGCTCGCGAGCTCCTATGCCATGATACTTTTTGCATATACGGTTTATATGGTCTGGCGAGTATCCCAAGTGGTCAGCTAAACTCTTTACCGTAAGTTCGGCACTCGCGCTTATTCTTATCCATTCATAAAGCTGTTCTGCGATTATATTGTAGCTCTGTGTGCTTTTTTGGGACAGATGGCATAGCTCGGAAAGTATATGTATAAGCACTGAATTTACAGCATATTCAGGAATATTTGGCAGATTATTGTAGTGCAAGAGCTCCTTGAACAGATACCTGCTTTCAAAGCTCTCAAAAAAGCGTTTTTCAATGGGGAATTCGCCATCCTCTACAGTAAAATGAACCCAATAAAAGCCGACATCCCGCGTAACTGCCGTACCTCCGTGAAGAAGATTGGGGGATAATAGGATGACTTGTCCGCGCTCTGCCACATATTCGCGCTTCTCTTCGTACATACACACAGTTCCTTTAGTAACACATATTATTTCATAAGTTTTCTCGATACGCATGGGATGTATCCAATCGGATTCCGTTGTGAAAAGTCCCGCATATGCAAATTTAATATTATTATTTATCAAAATATTCATGTCGTATTTTCTTACCTCATATCGCGTTTTAAGAATTGACCTTTGTATGGAAATATTATATAATAAATTTAAACCGGAATCAATACTTTCGGAAAATATTATTGCGAGGCGAAGAAAAATATGAAAACATTTTCCTATAAGAATGTAAGATTAAGCTCGGATTACCTGTTTGAAAAGCAGGAGCTTAATCGGAAAATCACGATAGACGCAGTGTATGACCGTTTTGTTGAAACAGGCAGGATAAGCGCTTTTGATTTTAATTACGACCCTACCGACCCAAGCACTGTAAAGCCTCATTTCTATTGGGACAGTGATGTCGCGAAGTGGATAGAGGGTGTGGCATATATTCTGCGACATCATCCCGAGATGCACGAGCTTGAGGAAAAGGCATACGCTATAATAGCCCGTATCAAAGAGCATCAGGAGGAAAACGGATATTTCAACCTTTACTTTTTGATGGTAGAGCCTGAAAATAAATTTACCAATCGAGGTGCTCACGAGCTCTATTGCGCGGGTCATCTTATAGAGGCGGCGGTGGCTTATGCCGAGTCAACAGGGAAAACAACGCTTCTCGAATGTATGGAAAGATATGCGGAGCATATCTACCAAGTATTCGTTGTTGATAAGAGCGCAAAATTCAATACCCCCGGACATCAGGAAATAGAACTTGCGCTTGTCCGTATGTATCGCTATACGGGCAAGAAAAAATACCTTGAACTTGCGGCGTATTTCATAAATATGCGCGGTACTACGGTTGAGCGCGGCGGAGCCTGGGTTGAGCAGAGCCATATGCCTGTAAGAGAGCAAAAGGAAGCTATAGGACACGCCGTGCGTGTTGTTTATCTCTGCACGAGTATGGCATACCTTGCGGCAGAGACGTCAGAGAAGGAGCTTATAGATGCCTGTCGGGTGTTATGGAAGAATATAACGACTGAAAAGATGTATGTCACCGGAGGTATCGGAGCTACCAAAATCGGAGAAGCATTCACAAAAGCATATGATTTGCCGAACGATACTGCCTATGCTGAAACCTGTGCCGCGATAGGTCTTGTGTTCTTCGCTAATGCGATGCTTGCCTTTGAAAACGACGCAAAATATGCCGATGTTTTGGAGAGAGCGCTATATAACGGAGTACTTTCGGGACTTTCCTTGGACGGAAGAGCCTTCTTTTACACTAATCCGCTTGAGATAAACCTTTCTGAGCGCTTGGTCAACAACCGAGGCAGACGGGAGTTTCCCATTACTCAACGTCTCGCTATTTTCGGAACTTCGTGCTGTCCTCCCAACCTTAACAGGTTCCTTTCTTCCCTTGGAAATTATATTTACGGCAAGGATGGGAACACACTGTATGTAAATCAGTTTATCTCATCAACACTTGAGGAGGGAGATATAAGCTGTACGCAACAAACAAACTATCCCAACAGCGGAGAGATAAGGCTTATCGCGAAAGGTGCCTCGAGGGTTGCCGTTCGTATTCCGTCGTGGTGCGAGAGCTTCAGAATCAACAAGCCTTATACTGTGGAGAGTGGATATGCGGTTGTCGATAATGATGGAGATGAGATAGTGGCAGTGCTTGATATGACACCCAAGCTCGTCTATGCCGACAGCCGGATTATGAGAAATACAGGACGAGTGTGTGTTACAAGAGGCCCTGTTGTTTATTGCGCTGAAGGTGTAGACAACGGTTCGGAGCTGCATAGCTACGCTATTTCCGCCACACCCGAAATTTCCGAAGATTATGATGAGAGTATAATCCTTTCTTGATGTAATGACAAAGCCGCAAAGCATATCTACTTTGCGGCTCTTTTGCGGTCAAAACCGCAATTTTGGTCGGAATGACAGGATTTGAACCTGCGATCTCATCGTCCCGAAGCGTAAGATGATAGTTTTTTCCTTGATTTCGGGGGATTTTCGGTGCTTTTAAGTCCGAAAACGGTGCTTTTGGGTGCTCTTACAAGCACTGTTTCCACACAGTCCAAGTCTGTAGATGGTCAAAACTGTGGTCAAGCCGAATTCTCAAAACGCAAAAACTGGCTTTGTAATATTTGGATATTTAGGTGTATTTTTCATATTTTGGCAACAATAACGGTTGTTTATAACAGCAAATCGCCCCTATATCAGCGAAAAGTATAAAAAATCAAGCGTTTTTTACTTGTATGTTAAATTGTTGTATGGTAAACTGTTTCCGATAATAGGGTGAGTGTGCTCAAAATATTTTAAGGAAGGAGGATAGTATTCTTTTTCGGCGATATATTTGGTAAAGCTATTGTCAAGATTTAAAAATATTATATTTTAGAAAGGAATGTATTTAGAAAAATGAAAAAACTCAAATTTGGAAAAATTTTGTCATTTTTGCTTGTTGCGGTTATATTGTCAAGTATAGCGGTATTGGCTATCCCTGTAAGCGCGGATACGGGTTATACGGAAATAATCCCTAACACGGACTTTGTATATAATGGTATAACTTACCGATTTGATGTTAGAGATGGTAACACGGGCAGTTATGCTCGTATTATGGAGGACGGTTCTATTGAGTTTAAGTACAGCTACGGAGACATACTTTGGTTTCCTGAAATAAAGGCTACCGATACATCTGCGATACATGCAGAGGTGACAGCTATTGCTCACGACAGTGATACATCGGGAATGGGCTATGTATTTGCGGGCGTTGTTTACGGCGCTACTGAAGCGAGCGATGGTTCGTTTTCCGAAGGAATGGGCAGCATAATGAGAACAGGCGCTCGTACCAGAATTACGAAGATAACGCGCGCTGACCTTACAGCTAAGGCAAGCGATAATTCCGGATACGGTAACGGTGGATCGGGTCGTGTTGCTAACGACGACATAACAAGTGAAAATTATAACTGCGTAAAAAACGGAAATAGTGATTGGGCTTTTGGTAAAACGATTAGTTTTGATATAAGTCGTTCAGATAATGAAGTAACAGTTGCTTTTGGTAGTGTTGACGGCGAATTTTATTCAAAAAAATATGATACGACATCATATGCATATGCGGGAGCGACGGGCTTTACGAGCGTTTGGGCGACAAACTCTCAATATGAAGGATACAAAACCTTCAAATTTGACAAGCTCACTTTAACCAATTGTACGGTTGAAGGTGAGGCAAAGGATAGCTACACGGTTCTTGAAAGACAGCCTTATCCTATGGAAATGCGCAAGAGCGTTGTTGAATTTGAGAACGAATATGCGTTTGTTGACCTTGGATTTACCGTTGCGGCGGATTATGTGGAAGCGTCCAGCTTGGTGGTTAAGATGAATGGCACCGAGATTGAAAGAATTGCAATTAGTGGACTTACATCTAATAACGGAGCTTATTCGGAGACTATATATTTCGAGTACGCTGATAATAGCCAAACAACGGACATCCTGATGTTCTATCTTGAAAAGGACGGCAGCGCAGTCGATTCAACATCCTCGACAGTGAACATCGGCGAACTTTACAATAGGTATAAGAACAACCCTATTACTACTCCCGGCGGTGACGCTTACCTGAAGTTTGCTTACTACGAGGAGGATTTCAGCGATTTGAACATCACTCTTGTTCCGGGCGAAAACATAATTAACGGTCACAAGTGGACTTATGTAAAAAATTCTACCGACGGTTCTGCTGAAATAAAGAGTGGAAGACTGTACTTTGTCGGAAGCGATAACGATATGATCTTGTTCGATGATGTTAAGCTCGATAATACTCCCTATAAATTTGTCTATGATATAACTTATCGTGAAACTCCTAAGAACGATGTTTGGGATAATTGGGATTGCTGGTTTGGCGGTTTGTTCCATCTTGGATACGAGGCGGATGAAAATGGTGACCGTCCCGCAATAATTGCTGCCGTTACACCTGACAGCATTCACATGATGAACGGCAAAGTCAATGCTAATGAGGGATTTGTTGAAGATACAAACAATAGTTGGCATTATGAAAAATTTGAAAATACACCAGGTGTTTATTGGGGTGGAAGACTTGGCAACGGTGTGCCCGTTTCGATCAGAAATTACATCGGAACAGATAGCAACGATAGCGGCGGTCTTTATGTCAGCGGATATGGATCCAGTCACCAGTTATCTGCTACTCTTCCCGGTGACGGTCCTCTCAGTGTTGCGCAGCGTACAGGAAGTGTTGGATTTGTCTGCAGTGATAGCAGAGTAAGCGTTATGGTTGACAACATTCAGTTTTTTACCAAGGGTAAGGCAATAACGGTTGACGGTTGGGAAATGAAGATAGGCGACGACGGAAAGATTGATGTAGCTAAGTTTGCCGACGCAAAAAACGAAATGAAATTGGTTTATGCGAATGTTGACGGTGTTTTTAAGTATGCAGGCGATATTATAACGGCTAACAGATTGACTCAGATCACCACCCAACAGATAAAGCTTGCTACGAACAAGCTGACCGCAGTCGGACAGACAGGACTTAAGTGGACGACTCAGATAAGCAAGGCTGACTACGAGAAGCTTATGTCCGACACCAATATTTCCAAGGTTGAGGTTGGTACTGTTGTCGTTCCCACGGCTAACGCAAAGAACGGTATTACGGTGGCAACCGCAACGAAAAATATTGCGGGAACGGCAACTTTAAGCGGCGATAACTATGTCTTTGAGGGCGTGCTTGATATCGCAAAGGACGCAAGAGATACCTCTTACAGCGGAATCGGATATATTAAGGTAACAATGACAGACGGCAAGGAAGTAGTAGTTTACTCCGATTATATCGATCGTCAGCATGCGTATGCGCTTTCCGACTTTGTTGATAATTTTGTTGATAATTTTGTTGATGACGAGCCTGTTGACGATAACGGCAATGATGATACGAATACACCCGATAATACAACTGCCGACGCTTCCGAGGAAAAGAAGGGCTGCGGAAGCTCCGTATTCGGTGTTGGTGCGCTGCTTATCGTGACGGTTTCGTTGAGCGCATGCGTTCTGCTCCCCAAAAAATCAAAAAAATAATGTAAAAAGGAGAATAGAGGAGATTATATTATGAGAAAATATGTAAATCCGGAGCTTACAATAATAGACATATCGATGCTTGATGTTTTGTGCATAAGCGTCGGAATATTGCCTGACATAAACAACGAAGACGCAGGCAGAGAAAATGACACCCCTGCGGTTTCCCTATTTTAATTAAATGAAGAGAATAATTTTCGCGATTAGTGTTCTGTTGCTGGTGGTTACGGCGGTTTCCGCCACAGCATCAGCGATAGACACGCCGTGGCTTCCTTTAAAACCTGATAGCACAACAACGACTACTCAGGAAGAATCGAAACCCGGCACTGAAACAACGACTACTCAGGAAGAATTGAAGCCGAGCGGTGAAACAACGGATTCTTCGACGGAAGCGACAGAGGTCAGTACAACCACTAACGCAGATTTACCCGATGAAGAAAACGATACCGCTACGCAAGACACCAATAGTGATGCCGTTTCCGATGAAGACGGCGAAAAGGCAAATGAAGACAGCGAAAATGCGGGGTGTAGCAGCGTTATCGGGGTGTATGGCGTGATGATTTTTTCCACTATCGCTGCTACGGTATGTGCGCAAAAAGCAAGAAAGGAGAATTTATGAGCTTAAAAAAGTTTATTTCTCTTGTTTTGGCGTGTTTGATGATGTTAACTGTGTTGGTAGCGTGTAAAAAGGACGATGAAGAGGGCGAAGGTAGCGAAGTACCCGAAAATGTGTTTATCGGAGCGGATGAAATTGCAAGTTACATAATCATTCGCCCAGATAATGCAGACGAAGAAACAGTTTCCGCTGCTTCAAAGCTGTTCTTTGAGATGAAGAATAAGTTCGGAGGTAAGATAACCCTCACAACCGATTATGTAAAGGATATCAAGGATGTACCAACCGACACCAAGGAAATACTCGTTGGTCTTACTAACAGAGCAGAGTCCGGCGGAGTTAGATATTCAGACACCTTTATCGGTTTTGAGAATGAGCGGATTATAGTTAACGGCGGAAGCGGAAAAGCCGTTGCCGAAGCGGTTGATTATTTTATCGCAAATTGTATCAAGGACGACGGAGTAAACATTCCCACTGCATACTCAACCGAAAGCACATATCCTCTTGAAGCGATTAAGGTTGATGATATTCCCCTCAAAAACTTCTCGGTGAGAGAAATCGAGGGTGATGAAGACGACACGCTCAGAGCATACCTCGGCGAGCAGGTTGGAATTTATTCCAAGTCGCCTACGGGAAATGAGATAATTCTCAAGACAGATAGCAAATACGGAGCTACCGAGCTTGATATCTACCTTGAAGGCGGTAACCTTATAATTGCCAATTCTTCGGACATCGGCGATTGCTCACTTGCGGTTGAGTATTTTATGGAGCAAATAAAGAATATGCAAAACGAACAAATAACTTTAGCAGGGAATGTCAGTTTGACGGTTGACGGCTTCAAAACGGCGACGGACGCCGATATAGCAGCGCTTCGCGCGCAGACCGACGCTCGCATAGCCGAGATACGCGGGGCGGCTAACATGACGATACCTGCAGGAGCAAAGGTTTATTATGTTTCCAATAACGGAAGTGATTCTAACAACGGAACCTCGCCGTCAACGCCGTGGAAAACATTAAGTAAAGTGAACAACGCAAGTCTCCCTTTGGGAAGCTATGTTCGCTTTGAGCGCGGCGGAATTTTCCGCGGCAAGCTCACCGCAAAGGCGGGCGTGACCTACACGGCTTACGGTACGGGTGATAAGCCCAAGCTTTACGGCTCACCCGAGAACGGCGCTGATCCTACCAAATGGAAAAAGAGCGACGAGAAAAACATTTGGTATTACGAAGGCTCACAAAATTGGAATGATGTAGGAACGCTCGTATTTAACGATGGTGAGTCCTGCGCTATCAAGGCGATTCGCGAATGGAAGGAAAACGGCGATGTTTACAATTGGACGACGGGAACACTTTTCAATAATGGCTACAAGGATTTGAATACAGACCTGCATTTCTATCACGATACGGCAAAGACCAAGTATTTGTATCTGTATAGTGAGGAAAATCCGGGTACGCGCTTTGACTCAATTGAGTTTAATGTAAAGCAAAATCTTATTAGAGTAAATGTAGACGGTGTAACCGTAGATAATCTGTGC